>CAZZUZ010000207.1:0-5686 GCA_964657315.1 Vulcanimicrobiota bacterium | reverse complement strand
TTAGCGGACATCGACGAGAACGAATCGCTCGCGAACGACAAGTCCGATGCCGAGATAGCCGAGATGGCGAGCGAAGAGCTCAAGTCCCTGCGCGAGCGCCGGCGCGAGCTCGAAGCCGAACTCACCGAACTCATGCTGCCGCGCGATCCCAACGACGACAAGGACGTCTTCGTGGAGATTCGCGCCGGCGCCGGCGGCGACGAAGCGAGCCTGTTCGCAGCCGAACTCGCGCGCGCGTACGCGCGCTATGCCGAAGGGCTCGGCATGCGCGCCGAGGTGCTCTCCCAGAGCGACAGCGACGCGGGCGGCTTCAAGGAAGTCGTGCTGAGCATCCGGTCGGGCGAGCCCTACCGCTTCTTCAAATACGAGAGCGGCGTGCACCGCGTGCAGCGCGTTCCCGTAACGGAGACGCAGGGCCGCGTACACACGAGCACCGCGACGGTCGCCGTGCTGCCCGAAGTCGAAGAAGACGACGACGAGGTGCAGATCAATCCCAAAGATCTGCAGGTCGACACCTACAAGTCTTCGGGCGCGGGCGGCCAGCACGTCAACAAAACCGAATCGGCAATTCGCATCACGCACCTTCCGAGCGGCATCATCGTGTCGTGCAGCGAGGAACGCTCGCAGCTGCAAAATCGCGCGCGCGCGATGACGATGCTACGTTCGCAGCTCGCCGACCGCAAGCGGCGCGAGGCCGAAGAAGCCACGGGAAGCCTGCGGCGCAGTCAAGTCGGTACCGGCGATCGCAGCGAGAAGATCCGCACGTATAATTTTCCGCAAGACCGGATGACCGATCACCGCATCAACGAGAGCTTCGGCAACATCCGCGGGATGATGGACGGCGATCTCGGCCGCCTCGTGGCGCGCCTGCAGCAAGACGAGAAGATGAAGCTGCTCGCGGGCGTCGCCGCGACGTAGGGCCGCGCTTGCGGCGGCGGATTAACGGGTAGACGCTGGCATGGCCAAGAGCGAGACGACCGCGACCATCTTCGTCGCGATCGTGGCGAACCTCGGGATCGCGATCGCGAAGGGCGTCGTCGCGGCCATCACCGGCAGTGCGTCGCTCTTCTCCGAGACGATCCACTCGGTCGTCGATACGCTCAACGAATGCCTGCTGCTGCTGGGCGAGCACCGCAGCCGAAAACCGGCCGACGCCCGCCATCCGTTCGGCTATGGCAAAGAAATGTATTTCTGGTCGCTCGTGGTCGCGATCGTCGTGTTCGGCATCGGCGGCGGCATGAGCATCGTCGAAGGCGTGCATCGCCTCGCGCAGCCCGAACCGATCGCGAACCCGGTATGGAGTTACGCGGTGCTCGCCTTCGCATTCGTGCTCGAGAGCATCTCGTGGGCGAAAGCGTTCTCGACGTTCCGCGAGACGACGAGCGCGAAGACGCCGCGTTCGCTCTATCGCGCGCTGCGCGCGAGCAAAGATCCGGGCGTCTTCGTCGTGCTCTACGAGGATTCGGCGGCGCTCGCGGGCCTTGCCGTCGCCTTCGCAGGCACGCTGCTCTCGCAGCTCACGGGCGAGCCGCGCTTCGATGCGGCCGCATCGGTACTCATCGGTCTCGTGCTCGCGATCGTGGCGGTCGGACTCGTTGCCGAAACGCGCGGTTTGCTCATCGGCGAGAGCGCGGCGCCCGACATCGTCGCGTCGATTCGCAGCATCGCCGATGCCGACCCGCGCGTGAGCTGCGTGCGCCGGCTGCTCACGATGCAGCTCGCGCCGGACAGCGTGCTGGTCAACATCGACCTCGAGCTTTACGAGCATCTCGGCGAACACGACGCGAGCGAGGCGATCAATGAGATCGAAGATACGATCCGCGAGCGCCATCCCGAAGCGCGCATGATCTTCATCGAAGTCGAATCGCTGCCGGCGCGCATCGCGGCCGCATCGCGGGCGGCAACGGGACGCGGCTGACGCTGCGGCCAAGTCGCCGCTCATGAGCCTGGGTACGCGCGACGAAGAAGCCTATCAATTTGCGAGCCGACGCATCTTCTGCGACGGCGCGTTCTCGGACGTCGTTCTCGTCGGCTTGGACCTCGAGATGCAGACGCGGCGGCTCACGCTGCGGCTCTACGGCAACCTGCGCGGCGCCCTCGGCCCGGGCCCGAAGGCGTACCTTTCGACGGTCACGTTCTTCGGCGTTGCGAATCTCGTGCTCGGCGTCAATGCCGAAGACGGCGCTTTTCCGCAAAGCGCGCGCGTCGAGGCGCTTTCGTTATCGTACGACGACGATGCCGACGAAGGCCGAGCCGTCGTCACCGGCACGCGCGGTTGGGCGATCGAGTTCACCTTCGACGGCATCGCCGCCGAGGAAACGATTGCGACGATCGCGTCGCTCGCGGATGAGGACGAATAACTTCGAACGGATCGGCCGATGACGGATGCGACCACGATCGGCACGTCGCTGGACCGCGCCGCCAAACGTCTGCGCGCGCAGGGCAGCGGCGCACCCGACGCGCGGCGTCTGCTCGCACATGCGACGGGAAGAAGGATGTCGACGTTTCTCGCGCGGCGCGACGACGCGCTGACGCCCGCGCAAATGCGTCGGTTCGAGGCGGCCCTCGAACGGCGCGAACGTGGCGAACCGGTCGCGTACATCGTCGGATCGGCGGGCTTCTACGGCCGGGAGTTTTGCGTGACCCCGGACGTGCTCGTCCCCCGTCCGGAAAGCGAGAACGTCGTGGAAGCCGCGATCGCCGAACTCAAGTCGCGCACGCCCGCGCATCGGCGTGCGGCCGACATCGGCACGGGTAGCGGCATCCTCGCGATTACGCTCGCGTGCGAAGTGCCCGAAGCCGCCGTGTACGCGACCGACGTTTCGGCGGCCGCGCTCGCGATCGCGCGGGAGAACGCGCGAACGCTCGGCGCGCGGGTGACGTTCGCCCAAGGCGATCTCGCCGCACCGCTCGCCGCGCACGCGCCGCTCGATCTCGTGATCGCGAACTTGCCCTACGTCCCGAGCGCCGACGTTCCGCTCTCGCCGGATCCGGTGTCGTTCGAACCGCACGTCGCGGTCGACGGCGGCCCGGATGGGTTGGACCTCTATCGGCGCCTCGTCGCGCAGCTGCCGCCGCTCCTCGCGCCGGGTGCGGCGTTGTTCTTCGAAGCGGCGCCGCCGACGATCGAAGCGCTCGCGAATCTCGTCGAACGAGCGTTTCCGCGCGCCTACGTCGAGATCGGCACGGACTACGCCGATCTCGAACGCTTCGTCGCGGCGCACCTTCCGCAAAACGATCGCGACGCCGGGGGCGCCGACGGCCGGCGGCGGTCGCGAAAGCCTTCGGCAGAGCAAGCGTAAAAGGGCCGGTCGAGACGTTCCGGCGAATATGTACGTCCCATCGTGGCGAAGTTTGTTTTCTTCACCGGTGGTGTCGTGAGTTCGCTCGGCAAGGGCATCGCGGCCGCTTCACTGGGCCGTTTGCTCAAGAGTCGCGGACTCTCGGTGTCGATCCAAAAGCTCGACCCGTACATCAACGTCGACGCCGGGACCATGAATCCGTACCAGCACGGCGAGGTTTTCGTCACCGAAGACGGCGCGGAAACCGACCTCGACCTCGGCCATTACGAACGGTTCATCGACGAAGCGCTGACTCGCGGCAACAACGTCACGACGGGCCAGATCTACCAATCGGTGATCGAGAAGGAACGGCGCGGCGATTACCTCGGCGCGACGGTTCAAGTCATCCCGCACATCACGAACGAAATCAAGTCCAAGGTGACGCGCTGGGCCGAAAAGAGCGGTGCCGACGTGTGCATCGTCGAGGTCGGCGGCACGGTCGGTGACATCGAATCGCTCCCGTTCCTCGAAGCGATCCGCCAGATCCGCTACGACGTCGGCGAAGAGAACGTCATGTTCGTGCACCTCACGCTGATGCCGCACCTCGGCGCCGCGGGCGAACTCAAGACCAAGCCCACGCAGCATTCGGTGCGCGAGTTGCGCGCGATCGGCATCGCGCCCGACGCGATCGTCGTGCGCACGAATTCCGAATACGCGATTCCGGTCGAGCTCAAGGAGAAGATCGCGCTCTTCTGCGACGTGCCCGCGCGCAACGTCGTGCAGAACGGCGACGCGCCGACGATCTACAAAGTACCGCAGAATCTCGAACGCGAGGGGCTCGCCGAAGCCGTGATCAAGCGGCTACGGCTCGAGCCGAAGGCTCTCGACCTCGAAGCGTGGGATTCGATCGTCGAACGGATCACGAGCCCCAAATACCACGTCAAGATCGCGCTCGTCGGCAAATACGTCGAACTCAAAGACGCCTACATCTCGATCAACGAAGCGCTCTATCATGCGGGCATCTTTCACGACGCGCACGTCGAAATCAAGCGCGTCGACAGCGTGACCGTCGAGAACTCGGGCACGGCCGTGCTGCACGGGGTGGACGGCATCCTCGTCGCACCGGGCTTCGGCGAACGCGGCGTACGCGGCAAGCTACGCGCGATCCAATACGCGCGCGAACACCGGCTGCCGTTCCTGGGCATCTGTTTCGGCATGCAGCTGGCTTGCGTCGAATTCGCGCGCGGCGTCTGCGGTATCGCGGAGGCCGGCCACGCCGAAGTCGACGAGAATACGCCCGATCCGGTCGTCGATTTTCTGCCCGATCAGCGCAACGTCGAGAACATGGGCGGCACGATGCGGCTGGGCGCCTACGATTGCAAGCTCGAGCCGAACACGCTCGCGGCGCGGGCGTACGCATCGCTCGACATCAGCGAACGCCACCGCCATCGCTACGAGTTCAACAACAAATACAAGCCGGTTTTCCAAGAACACGGGATGATCTTTTCCGGTCACCACGTCATCGGCCGCACGACGCTCGTCGAATGCGTCGAGTTGCCGACGTCGCAGCATCCCTGGTTCGTCGGCACGCAGGCGCATCCCGAGTTCAAGTCGCGGCCCGATCGTCCGTCGCCGCTCTATCGGGACTTCATCGGCGCCTCGCTCGCGCAAGCGGCTGCGGGCGAAGAAAAAAAAACTGACGCCCTGACGCCGATCGCGACGTCCTGAGCCCGAGCGACCTCACCTTCGTTCTGCTCACGAAGAACGAAGCGCGTAACCTGCCCGCGGCGCTCGCGGCTATTCCGCGTGGCGCGCGCATCCTCGTCGTCGATTCCGAATCGTCCGACGGTACGCTGCAGCTCGCCCGCGAGGGCGGCGCGCAGACGATCGTGCGGCCGTGGTCCGGCTTCGTCGCGACGCGGCGTTTCGCGCTCGGTCTCGTGGCGACGCCTTGGACGTTCATGCTCGATGCGGACGAGGTCATCGAACCGGCGCTGGCCTCCGCGCTGCTCGAACTCGTGCCGCCCGGCGACACGGACGGCTACTGCGTGCGGCGCGTGACCTATCTCTGCGGCAAACCGATCCTGCACGGCGCGTGGGGCGGCGAACGGCTGCTGCGGCTCTTCCGCACGGCGCGCGCGACGCTGGTCGCGGAACCCGCCGGCGGCGGCGATGCCGACGTGCACGAGCGCTGGCAGGTCGGCAGCGAAACGCCGACGCTGCGCGGCGTCCTCGCGCACCATTCGTATCCGACGATTCGCGTGTATCGAAACAAGTTCGCACGCTATACCGAACTCGAAGCGCGCGGCGTGCGCGGCTCGCTCGCGCACGTGGTGCGCACGAGCGCGATCGCGCTGCTGCGCGCGCCGTGGCTCTTCGTAAGACGCGACGGCTGGCGCGACGGC
>CAZZUZ010000206.1:0-5698 GCA_964657315.1 Vulcanimicrobiota bacterium | reverse complement strand
TTCGCGAAGACGGGCGCGGGCTGCGGATTGCGCATCGCTTCGTCCTCGGCGAAGATCGCCGCCGACCGCTCCTGGAGACGCGCTTTCGTTTCGAGGATGGCGTTCTGCAATTCTTCGGGCGAGCCCGTGCGACGCGAAACGATCGCCAGGTCGGCCGCGCTCGCACGCGGCGGCGGCGCGTAGAAACTCGGCACGAACTCTTCTTGATGGATCTCGGGCAGATCGTCTTCGTCGCTCTCTTCGGCCGGCGGTCCGCCCAGGAACACGCGGTCCGCGCGCACTTTGGAGAGCGCCTCGTCGATCGGCGCGGCGTACGACACGGCCGAATTGCGGCGGAAATCGCCGTCGTTGAACCAGCGGTCAACGAACTGCCAGAAGACGAATCCGATGAAGAAGCTGATCGGGATGAAGCTCAGCGGCAAGAGCGGCCCCGGCAAATACTTTGCTACCGTAGCAACGAGCAGCCCGGCGACGGGCACGAGCGCGAGCGAAACGGCGAACGACGACGCGCCGACGATGCGTAACGCCCAGAAGCTGAAGATCCGTTCGAGCGGGCGGTACGCGGCGACCGATACGATGAGGCCGAAAGCCGCGATCGACCAGAACGGATCGACGACCAGCGCCGCGGGCGCGGCGGTAAAGCCGGGCGCGGCGGCGAGCAGCGGCGCGGCGAAGATCGCGACGACTGCGGCTACGGCAAACACGATCGGGGCGAAGCGCTCGAAGCGGTGGACCTGCGCGCGCAGATCGGCCGCGACGATGCCGAGCATGAACGGCAAGAACGCGGCGACGCTCCAGGCGTGCGCGGGCGTGAAGATGTCCAGAAGCGCCAAGACCGCGGCGAGTCCGGCAAAGATTGCCGGACGGCGCGTCCAGAGCCAAACGAGCGCCGGAAAAAAGATATAGCAGCGAACGAACAGGGCGACCGCGCTGAAGCCGTCGTTGCCGAAACCGTTGCCGACGAAGAACATGTTGGCAGCGATCGAGCCCGGATTGACGTCGCGCAGGCCGGCCGGGTTCAGACGCCCTTCGACCGACGCGAAAATCACGGTCAGGACGAGCGCGACGATGTATGCGGGATAGATACGCAAGAAGCGGCGGATCGCGTAGCGGCCCACGTCGACGTAGGTGCGCCCGTCTTGCCGAAGGACGGCCATCGCGGGAAACGCGAGCGCGAATCCGGAGATCACGAAGAAGAGCGCGAGGCCTTGCGAGGCGGCGCCGGAGGCCCTCAGCAGCAGCGCGGACGGTGCGCTTATCGTATATTTGACGAGAACCGAAAAGGCGACGAGCAAGATGGCGAGCGCGCGCAAGCCGTCGATGTCCGCGAAGCGGATGCGGATGACGTCGCTCGTGGGCACGGCGTCGCGAACGACGAAACCATCGGGACCGAGTTCTTCCTGATGCACTGTATGTGTATTATCGGCCATAATCTTGCGCGTACGTCACACTTCTAGAACGTGTCATCAAAAGTTATCACTCGGCAAGAGCACGTTTTTTCAGCCTGCGAAGCGAGCGTCGCGGCTCGTGCCGGAAGGCCGGTGTACGAGACCGCGACCCAACCTTCCCGGCCCGCCAGTTCGCCACTGGTGACGCGAACGCGTACTCGCACGAGGTCCGCGGAATCCGGATCGTACGCCGCGGCGCCCGTGCCGAGCGCGACCATGCGGCTGCGAGTCGCGAGCCGTGCCGCTTTCTTCTGCGGGGTCGTGAGCGAGGCGTAGAAATCGGAGAAGCCCTCGAAGCCGCCGGCCGCTACGAGCTGCGTTCCCGGCGGCACCTCCGGCACGAGCCGGTCCACGCGCGCATAGGCCTCCCATCGTTTGCCGGCGCCGTGGACGAGGGCGACGGTACCGCCGGGCAAGACGCGCTCGACGCGCACGCGAACGCCGACCGGTTCGAATACGATGTCCGGCGGCCGCGAAGCGTCGCCCGTGAAATCGTGCCGCATCGATTCGGCGGTCTCGGTGAGCGCGGCTTCGGGCTCGTCCTCGACGTGCCACGGCGCGATGTCGACGCGCGCGATCGTCCCCGGCTGCAGGTGCAGCCAGCCCGGGACGGACGAAGCGGGCCCGGCGTCCGCGCCGACCGCGAGCATGCTCGAGAAAGTCGCGGCCGTCGCGGCGAGGGCCGCGAACTTCATACGATGCGGCTTAGCGAACGCCGAGCATGCGCAGGAACGAGGTGATCGCGCCCTGCTTTTCCTTGCCGGTTTCCATCGCGTCGTTGAGCTCTTGCTGCTCGCGCCACGAGAGCGACTCTTTCCAGCTCTTGGCCTTCTCGTCGAAATCGCGGGCCGCGTCGGTGTCGATCGCTTCGCGTTCGAAGAACGTCGATTGCGTATCGCCGGCCGGCTTGAGCTTCTCGTCTTCGAGGTGTTCGATCGTCGTCGGCTCGACGGCGGCAACGGCCGGAATCGCGCGTGCGACCGACGGCATGTCGTTCTCATAGGTCGGCTTCGCAGCGGCCGCAGGGACGGACGCAGCGGGTGCGGGTGCCGGCGGAGCGGACGGCGTCGCGTACGAGACTTGCTCGGAGACGGCGTCGTCATTCGGCGCGTGCGATTCGAACGTGTCGCCGCCCGAGAACGAAAACGAGATGCTGCCCTGGGACGATTCGTCGGCCGGCTCTTCGACGACGGCGTGTCCGTTGGACGAGGCTTCCGCGTAGCGGCCGGCGGGCTCGTCGTCGACGCGCTCGAAAGCCGGTTCGTCGCCGAACGACATCGCGATCGGTGTCGATGACGAACTCGCCGTAGGCTGCGCCGCTTCGTGCTCTACGCCGTGCGACGCCGCGAAGGTCTGCGGTTCGTAAGCGGCTTCGTGCGCGGGTTCGGGAAACGGCTCGACGCCGTGTGCCGCAGACGTGGACGGAAAGCCGGCAAAGGGTTCGGGCTCGGACGTTGCGGCGAAGGGATCTTCGACGGGTTCGTGCGCGTCCAACATCGCCGACGCGGCGAACGGTCGGTCATGCGCGGGTGCGGCGAACGGATCTTCGACGACGCTCGCGTGCACCGGTGCGGCTTCTTGCGCGACGGGAGCGGCAGGCGCGAAGGGGTCTTCGAGGGCTTCGGTCCGCATCGCGAACGGATCGTCGACGTGCGCGGGCGCGAAGGGATCGTGCACGACGGATGCCGCCGCGGGTTCGATGGATGCGGGCGGCGGCTCGACGGCGAGCGGCGCGGGATCTTCGACGACGAGGGCGTGCGAGTGCGATTCGTCTTCGCCGGCGAACGCCTGCGGTTCGGCCGTCACGGACTCGTGCGATTCGACGATCGGCGCGTGAACCTGCGCGAGCGGGACGTCTGCGACGCTCGTATCGGCACCGTGCGCCTCGGACGCGACCGGCTTTTCGGCCGGCGTGACCGCGCCGACGACGGCGCCGAACGCGGCAGCGGTCGCGCCGGCGACGGCCGCCGCTGCGGCCGCGATCGTGCCCGCGGGCTCTTCCGGCGTTACGGGCGTTTCGTCACGAGCGACGTCCGCGGGGTGCGCGACGGCGTCGTGCGAGGCGGAGAACGGACCGTCGGGATGCTCGACGCCGAAACGGTCGTCGTAATGTACGCCGCCGACGCGGGCCGTGACGGTTTTGCCCGGCTTGGCGGGCGGCTCGTCGTCGACGGGCTCTTCGAACGACGTCTCGGGCTCGTTCCAGTCGAACGCGTTGACCGAGAACGAGATCGCGCCGGATTTCGGCGGCTCCGATGTCTCGAGAACCGGCGTCGCGACCGGGGCCGACGGGAGGATCGGCTTTTGCGGCGGACTCACGATCACGTCGTGCGGCGAGCGCATGCGGTAGGCTTCCAGCGACATCGTCGCTACGCCGACGAGGCCGCGGTGGATCGCCTCGTGCACGAAGTTGACGGCCGACTCGTTGTCGATGCCGAGTTCCCGGGCCGACGCGCCGAGCGTCTTCTGCCCGTCGAACGCGTGGAGCAGGTCCCACTCCCAGCCGCGCAGCTCGAGCGGCATCGCGAGCGATTCAAAATCCGGCGTTCGCGCCACGACGTCGAGTGCGCAGACGTTCATTATGCCAGCTCCTTGAGTGCCGCCTCATCGAAGTCCGATGAGAGATCGTCGTCTTTCTTGAGACAGAGGATCAGTGATGACCGATGCCCGTTCCAATCGATTGGCAAAACGAAACACGGGGCCTCTTGCGGAAAGCGAACGTCGTCCGGCCGGCCGCAGAAGACGACGGGTACCGAGATCATGAAATTCGGTCCCAGAAATTCGCGCGCGTTTCCGGAAATCGTGTTGGCGATCTCGCCGACGCAATCGGCGAGCAGATCGTCGTTGACGTCGGTCTCGCCGAAATGCGGCAGAAGGTCGGTGATCATCTCGCGCGGCGCCGTGTAGTAAACGCATCCGCGCTGCGATCCCGAGATGCCGATGACGGCGGAAAAATCGAGGATGACGCGATCGCTCTGCTCCTTGATGAACGGCGTGCTCACCTCGGCCTGCATCGACGTGATGTGATGGAAGAAATGCTCCGTGCCCTTTACGAAGACTTTGAGGTCGTCTTCGGGCATGGTCATCGGTGAGTTGGCGGCGACCATCAGTCCACGAACATTTCGATGATTTCCGTCGCGAGCGTTTCGCTCGTGAACGGCTTGAGGAGAAAACCATGCGCACCACGGCGCACCGCTTCGACGGCGGTGCCCTTGTCGGCGAGCGCCGAGATGATCAGGATGCGCGCGTTTTCATCCCGCTGCAAGATCTCGTCCACACACGTCAAGCCGTCCATCTTCGGCATCGTGATGTCCATGGTCACGAGATCGGGGCGGAAATCTTCGAACACGCGCAGCGCTTCGACGCCGTCGGAGGCGGTGCGAATTTCGTGCACGTCGGTCCCGATCTCGCGTTGGATCGACCGGCGAATGAGGTTTGAGTCGTCGACGATGAGCAGTCGCAAGTTGCCGTACCGTTGTTACGTCAGGGAGAGTTCGGGTGCCGGTGCGGGTTCGGGCGCCTTCGGCGCGACCAGCGGCAGTTCGAAGCCGAATTCGGTGAACTTGCCGGGGTCGGAATTGAGCGTGAGACGTCCGCCGAAGCGATCGACGACGATCTCCTTGATGACGTTCATGCCGACGCCGCGTCCGGAGTCGGTCGTCGCGTCGTCCGAGGTCGAGAAGCCCGAGCGGAAAATCAGCGCGACGACCTGTTGATCGCTCATCGCCGCGGCCGCTTTGGGCGAAACGAGTTTGCGTTCGACCGCTTTTTCGCGAATGAACGTCGGATCGAGGCCGCGGCCGTCGTCGCGGAAGGTGAAGGCGAGGCCGCTCGGCGTCGGCTTCGTCCGCAGCGTGATCGTGGCGACCGCGGGCTTGCCGACGAGTTCGCGTTCTTTCGGCGTTTCGACGCCGTGCGATACGGCGTTGCGCGTGAGTTGGATGAGCACGTCTTTGGTCGCGCGGCGTAGTTCGTCCGAGAGACCGTCGTCGCTAAAACCCTTCGCATCGATCTGCACGCGTTTGCCCGTATGATCGCCGATGGTCGCCGCGAGCGCGTCGAGCCCGCTCACGATGTCGCCGCCGGATGCCGCGCTTTGCGGCACCGCGGCGAGCAATTCTTTGGCGACGGCCGTGCGGCCAGAGCCGACGAACCGTTCGCGCAGATCCTGGAGTTCCTCGACGTCCTGCCGCAGCTCCGATTGCGCGATGACGACCTTCGGGCCTTTTGCCTTCGTGGTGAGCGCCTCC
>CAZZUZ010000205.1:0-5708 GCA_964657315.1 Vulcanimicrobiota bacterium | reverse complement strand
CCCGGCCGCGTGAAGCCGAGCAGATTCGACGCGCAGGTCGGCGTCAGCGTGGCGCGGCGGCCGTCCGCGAGCACGATCGCGAGCGCGTCGCTGGGATCGCCCGTTTTCGGTGCGACGAACTCGAGCCGCGCACCCGCGAAGGAGCCGGCTTCGACGAAGCACGCATACGCGAGGCCCGCGATGTGTGCCGAGCGCGGGCCTACCGCGCGCAGCGCCCGAACGCCCGAACCGTGCGGGTCGAAACGCGGAACGCTTCCGCCCGCGATCGCGAGCGTGCGCACGTCGAGGGTTCGCAGCATCGTGCGATGGCCGCCGATGCGCGCGGGCCGCATCTGCGGCGCGCCGCGGCGGATCACCGAACAGTCGGCGCTCGTGCCGCCGACTTCGATGAAGATCCCGTCGGTGACGTTTTCGTGCAGGAGCGCACCCGCGATGCCCGCCGCGGGCCCGGAGAGCATCGTGAGGATCGGCCGGCGCGCGACTTCGGCGACGTCCATCACGCCGCCGTCGCTGCGCATGATCATCAGCGGCACGTCGATGCCGGCGCGCGCGACCGCGCCCGCGGTCATCTGCGACGTGCGCACCATCCGCGGCAGGATCGCGGCGTTGACGATCGCGGTACGCGTGCGCGCGCGCAGGCCGTAGGTCGACGCCACGTCGTGCCCGGCGGTCGCGAGCAGACCTCGCGTTCGCGCGCGCTCGACGACGAGCGCTTCGTCCGAAGGTTTGTCGACGCCGAACGCTTGACTCGCGACGACCGCTTCGACACCGTCCGCGACGAGCGCGTCGAGTGCGCGATCGACGGCTCGCGCATCGCGGCGCGTGACGAAGTGCGTTTGCGCGGCGAGCGTCGCGTGATCGCTCAAGCGCAGCGGCGGCACGCGCAATCCCGAGCGATCGAACCCGAGGAAGCCGCCCGTCAGCGCGACGACGCCGACCTTCGCGACGTCGCCTTCGAGCAACGCGTTCGTCGCCTGCGTCGTCGAATGTGCGATGAACGCGATGCGCCCCGCATCGACGCCCGGCGCCTCGAGCGCGCGCGCGAGTCCGGCGACGATCCCGGCCGCGACGCCGTCGGCATGATCGTGCGACGTCGGCACTTTCACGCGCGCGACGATCGCGCGCGTCGCGGCGTCGACCACGACGACGTCCGTAAACGTGCCGCCGACGTCGATGCCGACGCGCAGCGCCGCGGCGACCTTCACGCGCCCTGCGGACGTGCGAGATCGATCGTCGATTCGTCCTTGCCCCGCGTCACGACGAACACGTGCGGCTTGCCGTCGTACGCACGCGCCTGCGTCTGGAACGTTCCGTACTCCCACCAATATTTGCCATCGAGCTTTTCCACGACGTCGTTGGTCCGCAGGCCCGCCGCATAGGCGCCGCCGCCGGGCCGCACGTACGCGCGCATCTGTCCGTCGGGCGTCTTGAAGAGGCTGTAGAAATATTTCGTCGCGCCCGCCGTTTCGGCGATTCCGAACGCGAAGAGATCGTGGGCGGCGAGCGGATTTTCGAGCGTCCACGTCCGTACGCGCAGCAGCGCGGCGAGCGCGTCCGCGCGCGCGTCGTCGGTTCGCGGAACGAACCATTGATCGACGGGCCAGCCCGCACAGTCGGCGAGGGAGAGCCCGAGTTCGCGCTCGTCGATCGATACGGCGATCACCGCCGCGAAGGTCTTGGCGGCGCAGTCGCTGGAACCCGCGTCGCCGTCGTACGGCACGGTCGAGAAACCCGCCCAGCCCGAACCGATCTGCCGCCGCAGTTCGAGAGCGGCGCCTGCGGCCGCCGTGCCGGGAGCGGCCTCGATCGCGACGACGCAGCGCGACGCCGGCGCGGCGGCGAGCGTCGCGAACCCCGCGAAATCTGCCGGAGGCGATGCGATGCCGGAACACGGGCGCGCGTCCGCAGCGGCAACGGTCTGCGCGAGGGCGGGCGTCCCGAACGCAAAGGGTTTCGCGCCGAGCAGCGGGCCCCCGAAAAGGACCACGAGCAGCGTCCCGCAGGTCGCGACCGCGACTTGATAGGGCAGCGTCGCTTTCGTGATGTCGCCGATTCGTACGGCGGTAAAGTTTGCGACCCACACGTTTTGGGTGTTCGTCGGATCGCACACGTTCTGGACTTGGACGACGGCCATGATCGCGGCGACGAGTACGACCGCCGGCAGAACGCCGAGGCCCGCGAGCACGGAGAAGACGGCGATGCCGACGCCGAACGGATTGAGCGGCCCGCGATAGAGCGTGAGCGGCGAGAGCACGCCGAAGAGCACGACGTAGGCGAGCCACGAATGCGGAGCTACCGCCGCGACGATCGGAGCGAGCGCGGCCTTGACGTCGGGCAGCGCGACCGCGACGACGATCATGCCGATGCCCATGAAGAGCAGGATCGCGGGCGCCACGTCCTCGAGGCCGCGGATCGCAGACGAGACGATCGTAGCGATCGCGCGGCGCGGATCGACCGTCACCGCCGCGTACGCAGCCGCCACGGCGAATGCCGCGAGCGCCGACACGTTTCCGGGCAGGGCGTAAATCGCGATCGGCAAGACGGGCGCGATCAGCGCATAGACGGGCGCGCGTTTGCGCGCGAGCGGCTCTTGCGCCGTGACGGCCCACGCCGCCGACCCGCGCGTCGTGCGGAACTGCACGAACGCGAAGACGGCGAGCGCCGCAAAATCGACGCCGCCGAGCGCGAACGCGTACGGCTGCAACTGCGCGCGCTCGACGCCGAACGTCGTCGTGTAGAATGTCCACTGTGCGGGGCTGAAGATGAAGCCGAGCGCGAAGGAGAGCAGAAAGAGCGTCGCCGCGGTCTTGCGCGGGATGCCGATGGTCATCATGATCGGCAGCACGATCGAGCCCACCATGATGATCGCGCCGAGCCCGGTGAGCGACACGAAGAGGATCGCGACGACGCCACAGAGCGCGAGTGCGAGCAGCGCCGGACGATCCCCGCCGAACTCCGCGGCGTAGGAGACGAGCGTTTCCGCAATGCCGGTCGAGAGCGTCACGCGCGAGAGCAGCGCGCCGAAGATCACGGTCGCGATGGCCGGCGCGAGTTTGGCCGTGCCGAGTACGAGCGTCGACTGCACGCCCGCAAAACCCGAGCCGGCCACGGCGGCGATGCCGAGCGCGAGCAGCGGTACGGCGAGCAGCGCCGGCAGCACGCGCGCGTACATGAGATACGCGGCGACCGCGAAGAGCGCGAGCATCGCGAACCCGCTCACGGGATGCGCACGAGATCGTCGAAGGCCGGCAGCGCGATCTTGCGTTTGTCGAGCGCGATCGACGCATCGCTCACGCGGTCCGCGCGTGCGATGGCGAGTTCCGCGGCGATCCGGTAGCGGATGAGCGCGCTCTCCTCGTGACTGCCGCGATCCTCGTACTCCCAGGCGCTGCGGTGCAGAGCCTCGAGCGAGAGCAGCGAGTCGCGCATTTCCCAAAACAGATACTTCGTGATATTGAGATCGCGGTAGACGTAGGAATCGTTCGACGCAGAGAGGGCGCGTGCGGCGTCGTAGTAACTTTGTGCCTCACGCGCGATCTGCAGATCGCGGCCGAGCGCGTCGTAGCGCCGCGCGGCGAAGAACATCACGGCCGCCGCGTTGGCGTGCAGCGGCGGCGCGTTCAGCCGCAGGTGTTCCGTTACGGTTTCCGCCGCGACGCGCAGGTTCGCGATCTTGGAGTCGGAGAGATCTCCGAGATCCGCCGCGAGGGGATCGGTCCAGAAGAGATAGTCGCCGTACTCGCGCGGATTGTCGCGCAGCAGCGAACGGCACGTCCCGAGCGCGGCGAGATCGTCCACGTAGCGTCGATCGGTGCTGCCGAAAAACGCTCGTGGAAAGTCGTGGGCGAAGCGCACGCGGTCGACGGAGTCCGCTTCCCACGCGCTCGCCGCCGAATAGGCGACGGGATACCAGGTGGCTTCGAAGAGCGTCTCGCCGTCGTCGTGCCATACCGTCTGGAAGAGGCCGAGCACCCGTGCCTCTTTGCCTTCGGTGACGAAGCGGTCGATGTTCGCGAGCGCCGCATCGAGATCGGGATAGATCTCGTTCCAATTGAGCGCGCCGGGTGCGACCATCTGGTCGAAGCCGCCGCGCGCGATGCGCTCGATGTACGGTTTATACGTCTGGTCCGAACCGTAATGCCAGTTGACGAACACCAGCTGCTTGGGCAGCGACTTGAAGAGCTCGGGATGCCGCGCGAGCGCGTCGTCCCAAATCATCGGACGCGCGCCGCTCTTTTCGAGCACGAAATTCGCGGTATCGACGACGTGCTGCGCGTAGACGGGCCCGTCGCCTTTGTCGGCGACGAGATCTTTGGCGAGGCCTTTGCCCAGATCCGACGGCTCGTCCGAACCGATGTGAAAGAACGGCGGATGGGGGACAACCGCGAGTTCGTCTGCGATGAGGTCGCGCGCGTACGCTTCGCCTTCGGGATTTTCCGGCGAAAGCAGATAGCCGTGCGGCGTCTCCGCGAGCGACGAATACTTCTCGACCTTCAGCGTCTCGTGCATGTGCGCGAACGTCTGCTGCTCCGGAATGAATGCGACGTGGAAGCGCTGCGCGTAGCGGTCGAGCTCGTGGAGCTGCGCGGGCGTGATGCCGTCGAGCGGAGCGGGCAGCGGATTTTTCGGATCGACGAAGACGTGCTCCATATAGGGCGAATAGCCGTTCATCTTCAGCGACGCGATCGTGCGGATGCGCTCCTCGAAATACTTCATCGTCGGCAGCGGGCCGCGCGAGACGTCGTCGGAGAGGATGCGCCAGCGCAACGCCGGCAGATCGGTGATGTCCGCGCAGGGCACGTACCACGACGCCGGTCCCGCGCGCCGCGCGAGCTGCGCGAGGGTCACGAGCGCGTAGAACGCGCCGTCGTCGCCGGATGACCGCACCGTCACCGCCTCGTGTCCGACGTGGAGCGCGTAGCCTTGCGCCGGGACCGAATCGTCGCTCGAAAAACGGATCGGCAGCGCAGTGCCTTTCGAATTCGGCGATATGCCGAGCGACGTCCAGCGCTCGCGAACGAGATCCGCGCCGCCCGCGACCCGTCCCGGCACGGTCGTCAATGCTCGAAAGAGGACGCCCGGATCGACCGCACACTCGCGGATCGCGTGGACGGAAACCGGACGCGGAACGAGTTCGAAGTCGTCTCCACCGGCTTGTTCTGCGGGTGCCGAGCTCGCGGTCAACGTGGCGAGCACGATCGCAACGACGAACGCGCTACGCTTCACGACCGAGGCTTTCGGCTAGAAAACGACAGTGCCCCCGTCTCACGACGAAGGCACTTGTCACTCACTCACCACTACCGAAGAAACCAACTCACACGTACCGCGCACTGGGCAATACTAGAGTTCCTTAGTGACGTACGACACGTTCGTGTCGTACTCCTCCAAGCTTTCTTTACATTCGAAAGCTTGGTTGTAAAGACGGTCCAGTATTGTTCGTATTTCGTTACCGACGGAAAATATACTATCACCATGCAGGCGCTGTTGCGCAAGTCCGTCCCGGCCTTCGCCGTTCTCGCCACGCTCGCCGCGTCGCCGGTGTGCGCCATGACGACCGATCCGACGGCCCCGCCGGCGCCCATCGTGATGCAAATCCTCATTCTGTACGTCGGGCTCTACAGCGCCGTGATGGGACTCGTCCACTAGCGTAGACCCTCTGGTCGGGAGGGGAGATGAACGGCGCCGCGTTGCTACACTCAAACGCATGA
>CAZZUZ010000204.1:0-5754 GCA_964657315.1 Vulcanimicrobiota bacterium | reverse complement strand
CGTCGCACCGCCGCGCGCGGTGAGCACGCCCGCTGCCGCGATCATGCCGTGGACGTCGTCGGGCGCCGTTTCGTCGCGCACGAGGATCACGGTCTTTCCATCGTGCGCCCACTTCACGGCCGTGTTCGCATCGAAGACGGCGAGTCCCGACGCGGCACCGGGCGAAGCGTTGAGGCCCGTGGCGACCGGCGCGGCCGTCTCCGACGGATCGATGCGCGCGTGGAAGAGCTGATCGAGCGATGCCGCGTCTACGCGTTTGAGCGCCTCGGCGCGGTCGATCGTGCCCTCTTTGACGAGATCGAGCGCGACGCGCACCGCGGCTTCCGCGCTGCGTTTCGCCGAGCGCGTCTGCAGCATGTAGAGCTTCCCGCGTTCGACCGTGAACTCGAGATCCTGCATGTCGCGATAATGCGTCTCGAGCTTCTGCGCGATCTCCGCGAACTGCGCGTACACCTCGGGCTGCGACCGCGCCAGATCGTCGATGTGTTCGGGCGTCCGAATGCCGGCGACGACGTCCTCACCTTGCGCGTTGCGCAAATACTCCCCGAAGAGTTTGCGTTCGCCCGTGTTGGGATCGCGCGTGAACGCGACGCCCGTACCCGAGTCGTCGCCGAGATTACCGAAGACCATCGCGACGACGCTGACCGCGGTGCCCCCATCGTCCGGAATCTTGTTGTAAGCGCGATAATCGATCGCGCGTTTGGAATTCCAGGAGTCGAAGACGGCCCGGATCGCGAGGTCGAGCTGCTCGTATACGTCTTGCGGAAAGTCGCGTCCGCTCTGCTCGCGCACGATCGCTTTGAACGTCGCGACCACCGCGCGCCAATCGTCCGCGGAGAGTTCGAGGTCCGTCGCGGCGTTCGCTTCGGCTCGCCGTTCGGCGATCGCATGTTCGAATGAAGATTTTTCGATGCCCAGCACGACGCTCGAAAACATCGCGACGAACCGGCGATAGGCGTCCCAAGCAAAGCGATCGTCCTTCGAGAGTGCCGCGAGCCCGGCGACCGTTTCGTCGCTCAGGCCGAGGTTGAGGATCGTATCCATCATGCCGGGCATGGAAACCGCGGCGCCGCTGCGCACGGAGACGAGCAGCGGGTTTTCGCTGCCGCCGAATCGCTTCGCGGACTTCGTTTCGAGCGCGCGCATTGCGGCCGCGATGTCGTCTTCGAGGCCGGGCGGAAAGCGGCGGCCGGCCTCGTTGTAGGCGATGCACGTTTGCGCCGTGATCGTAAAGCCGGGCGGGACGGGCAACCCAGCCTGCGTCATCTCGGCGAGGCCCGCGCCCTTGCCGCCGAGGACCTCGCGCATGGACGCGTCGCCCTCTTCGAACGTGAAGATGCGCCGCACGGTCGCAGCCGCCGGCTCTACGGGAATCAACAGGTCGGACAAAGCGAGCCTCGGTGCGGAAATGGGAAGCGTCCCGTCGCGTTTTGATTGGTAAACCGCAACTTTCTTTCCGTCGATCGCTCTTTCATCCGCGAGAAGCCGCTACCACTAGCGAAAGGAGAAACCTTTCGCCGCGCCGTGACTCGTCGCGCGCGCGGGGAAGGTGAATCCGGGCGTTAGAACACGGAGCCTATGATCGAATCGAAGAACGCCGATGTCGACGTCGACGCGCTCATGGCGCGCCTGCGTTCGCGGGTGGACGAGCTGCGCGACCGGCCTCAATCGCAGCTTTCGATCAGCGCGCTGTCGCTTCGCTCGAGCGTCTTCATCAACTCGCTCGAGGCGCACGCCAATATCGCCGATCAAAAAACGCAAATTCGGACGCAGTGGCCGTCGAACATCGGCTCGACGTTTCCGTTCAGCGTTCCGAAGATTCGCGACCTCAGCCTCAAGCTGCTCGCATTTCTGTTCAAAGACCAGCGTCACGTCAATGCGGCGCTCGTGGCCGCATGCCGCGAACAAGTCAATCTCAACCGGCACTTGATCGAGCAGCTGCAAATCTTGCGCGAAGAGATCGAAGCGCTCAAGGCGAGGCCGTAACGACGTTGCCGCAACGCACGCGGCTCGCGATCGTCACGCCGTGGTTCGGAACGAATCTGCGCGGCGGCGCCGAGCAACAGAGTTGGCAGCTCGCCGAACAGTTGGCCGCGCGCGGACACGCGGTCGACGTCTTAACGACGCGCTGCGCGTCGTTCAACGACGATTGGTCGAGCAATCGCCTTCCGGGCGGCACGTCGCGCGTGGGCGATGTCGTCGTGCGGCGGTTCAAGACGAGCAAACGCGACCGCCGCGCCTTCGACCGCGTCAACGCGATCCTCACGAACGTGCGGCCGAGCGATCTACGCCGTTCTGTGAGCCCGCTCGGCGACGCCGACGCGCGCGCGTTCTACGAAAACAACATCAATAGCGGCGCGCTCTACGCCTATCTCTCCACCGACGGCGATCGCTACTCGCACATTTTGTTCTTGCCGTATCTCTACGGCCCGACGCTCTTCGGCTTGCCGCTCGTCGCCGACCGGGCCTATCTGCAGCCGTGTCTGCACGACGAGTCGTACGCCTACCTCACCCGCGTCGCCGAAGTCGCGCATCTCGCCAAAGGACTGTTGCTCAACAGCGAAGGCGAACGCGAACTCGCGACGCGGCTCTTCGGGCCGGGCGTCATCAAGAAATCGCAGATCGTCGGCGAAGGCGTGAGCGCCTTGCGCGACCTGCCCGGCGTCGCATCGCGTGTTGGCAACTTCCGGCCATCGGCGGAACGCTACCTGCTCTATCTCGGCCGCCAGGACGCGGCCAAAAACGTGCCGATGCTCGTGCAGGCGTTCGCGGACTATCGTCGCCGTCAGCCGACGTCGCAACTCAAACTCGTCCTAGCGGGCGAACGCACGGTTTCGTACGGCGATTCGACGCGCGCGATCGTCGATCTCGGTCCCGTCGACGAAGCCGAGAAAGCCGCGCTGCTCGCGCACGCGCGCGCACTCGCGCAGCCGAGCGTCAACGAGAGCTTCTCGCGCGTCATCTACGAATCGTGGACGCACGGCCGGCCCGTAATCGTTCATGGCGAATGCTTGCCAACCAAGAGCGCCGTGGCGTCGTCGGGCGGCGGTTACGTCGCGGATTCGATGGCATCGTGGGAAGACGCTCTCGTTCGCTTGGACGCGGCCGGCGACGACGAACTCGCGGCGCTCGGCGAACGCGGCCGCGAGTACGCGCGCGAAGTGAGCTCCTGGCCGACCGTCATCGAACGGTACGAACGCTTTCTCGGCCTCGGCGAACACGCGTCCGCAGCGAAGCGTTCGAGCATCTGGCAGATCGTGCCGCAGGGCACGGACGACGTGCGCCGCTATGCCGACGCACTCTCGCTCGCGCTGCGGCGGCTCGATCTCGACGTCGTCGACGCGACCCCCGAGAACGCGGCACCCCCCGCCGGTACGCCCGCGATCCGGCACGAGCGCATCGACGGCGCGCCGTTCGTCTACGCGCCCGCGATGTCGCTCGTCCTGCACGACATCGGCAGTGCCGGCGCAATCGTCAACGGCCGCGCCCAGGCGCTCGCCGAATTCGCGCGGGCCGGAACGCACGGCTTCGCAACGACCCCGCCGGCGCTCGAAGCGATGCGGGCCGCCGGCTTCGCCGATCCCGAACTCTTGCCGATGTGCGTCGATCCGCGCATGTGGGACACGCTGCCCGATCTGCCGCTCGCGAGCGCGCTGCAGGACGGTAAGCACAACCTCGTCTACGTGGGGCGTATCGTCGAAGCCGCGCATCTCGACCGGCTGCTCGTCGCATTCCTTCATTACTTGACGATCGAGCGCGAGGCGCGGCTCACGATCATCGCGCGCGGTCAGATCGACGACGCCGTCTACGAGCGACTGTTCAAAGAAGTACAGCGGCTCGAACTCGTCGACCGCGTGCTCGTCTCGCGTTCGCTCACGCCCGCGCAACTACAGGCGGTCTATCGCGCCGCCGACCTCTTCATCTCGCTCGACGATTCCGAGGATCTGGGCGAGAATTTCTTACAGGCGATGTGGTTCGACGTGCCGATCCTCGCTTACGAAAGTCCGGTCGCGCGGTGGCTCGTCGGGCCCGCCGGCATCCTGATCGTCGACGCGACCGATCTGCTCGCGCTCGCCGCGCTCGCGCAGACGATCGTCACAGATCGCGTCCTGCGCGCGCAGATCGTCGGCGCGCAGCGGACGATGCGCGCCTCGCTCGACGAGAGCCGGGCCGCAGAGCGCATCGCGCAATCGCTGACCAAAGGCGAGGCTTGGGCAGCGTCGTCTTAGCGATCCCCCATCGCTCGCCGCTCGATGCCGTCTCCCTCGCCGCCTTTCTCCTCATCGCCGCCGTCGCCGCGCTCGCGACCGTGCGGCGTCCGTCGTACGGCGTCGGGCTACTGCTCGCGTGCGAGCCGTTCGACTGGGCGCACGACGTCGGTCCGACGCAGATAACGCTCGGCAAGCTCGCGCTCGCGGGCGTGATCGCCGGGCTCGCATGGCGCCGTACGTCACCGCTCGTGCTCCTCTCGCCGCCGGTACGGCCGCTCGCGGGCGGCGCGTTCGCCGTCGTCGCCGTCACGGCGCTCAGTGCGATTCCCGCCACGTACATCGATGCGACCGCGCGCGAGACGCTCAAAGCGATCGAGTATCTGCTCGTCTTTGCCGTCTGCGCCGTCGCGGTACGCGATGAATCGGACGAGACGTTCGTGCTGCGCGCGCTCGGCACGATCGCGCTCGTCGTCTGCGGTCTGGCACTCGTCGAACTGCATCACGCCACGACGTCGGGCATCCTCATCGCGGGCCGTACGATCCCGCGCATCGCGGGACCGCTCGAAGGCCCAAATCAGCTCGCGGGTTATCTCGACCTCGTCGCGATCGTTTTTCTCGCGCAGGCGCTCGTGCGTCGCGATGCGTTCTCGCGCGTCGTGCTCGTCGTCGCGCTCGCGACCGAGGGCCTGACGCTCTCGCGCGGCGGCATCCTCGGCCTCGCGATCGGCGCGATCGTCGTCTTCGCGGCGCGCGGAGCGGCACGCGTGTCGCCGCGCTTCGCCCTCGCCGCGGCCGCGATCTTCGCCGCCTTCGCCGCATTCGCGACGAAAGCCGGATTCGCCGTACGCTTCTTTTCGACCGACGAAATCCGGCGCGAGAACGGCCTGGGCACGCGCGCCGAACTCTGGCACGCCGCCCTGGCGCTTTGGAAAACGGATCCCGCGCTCGGCGTCGGGGCGGGAAACTTCGAACTCCAATTGCCGGCGGCAGGCCTCATGGGCGTCCGCACGCACGCCAATAGTTTATATTTGCAATCGCTCGCAGAGGGCGGCATCGCGCTTTTCGCGGCCGTGTGCTGGACGTTCGCTTCGGCGATCGTCCTCTCGCTGCGCCAAGCGCGCCGCTCGTCCTATCTCTTGGGCTTCGGCGGCTCCGCGTGCGCCTTCGGCGCGCATCAGATCGTCGACTTCTTGACGTTTTTCCCGAAAGTCGGCACGCTCTGGTGGGCGCTCCTGGGACTCGCCGCAGCGCGCATCGCCGCGCTCGCACGCTCGGAAGCCGAAGCCGCGTGAGCGTTCGGCCGCGCGTCGCGTTCGTCGTCGCGCGTTGCGGCGAAGACATTTCCGGCGGTGCCGAAGCGTTCGCACTCGAAAGCGCGCGCGCGATGAACGAGCGTTGGGAGTGCGAGATATTGACGACGTGCGCGCGCGATGCGCGAACGTGGACGGACTCGTACGCGCCCGGCCCGGGCGTCATCGCGGGCGTGAAAACGCTGCGCTTTCCAGTCGATGACGGACGACGTGCGACCGCCCGCGAGCAGCAG
>CAZZUZ010000203.1:0-5780 GCA_964657315.1 Vulcanimicrobiota bacterium | reverse complement strand
CGCCGCGTGATCGCGCGACTCGCGCTTGGCAGCACGCCGCGGCGATGGCCGACGTGCAAACGTACGGCGCGTTCGCCGCGGGCGCGCAGCCGCAGCACGGGCTCTTCACCGTTTGGCACAAAGGCGGCAAGACGTATCTCGAATTGCAGAAAGATCAGCTCGATCGCGATTTCATGGAGACCATCACGGTCGGAAACGGCACGGGTTCGGGCCTCTGGTGGGGCGACACCGATTATCTGCCCGCGCAGATCGTACGTTTCGAGCGGCGCGGCGACCGCATCGCGATCGTATGGCCGAACTGGTACGGGCATACCGGCGATAACGCCGGTGCGGCCACGGCGGTAGCGGGCAGTCTGCCGGATTCGGTCGTCGGCACGGGAGACGTGGCCGCCGAAGACGCCGGGCGCGTCATCTTCGATCTCTCGTCGTTTACGAACGATCAACTCGATCTTTTCAACACGCTCAACGACGCGGTACCGGCCGGGAAACAGTACAAGCTCGATTCGTCGTTGACGTATTTCGAGAGCACGAAAGCGTTCCCGCAGAACGACGTGATCACCGTCGCGCAGAGTTGGGTGACCGACGACAAGCACGTGATCGACACAGCCCCCGACGCGCGGCGCTTGCTCGTCAAAGTCGTTTATAACCTAACCGAATTGCCGAAGGACGGCTACCGGCCGCGCTTGTCGGACGACCGCGTCGGCATCTACAACGACATCTACCTCGATTTTTCGAGCGAAGCGATCGCGCAACGCAAGCTCCGCTATTTCGTGCGCTGGAATTTCGATCCGGCCGACCCGTCGCAGCCGTCGGTCGCGCGTCACCCGATGGTGATCTATCTGAGCAAGACGATTCCGCCGGAGTACGTCGGAGCGGTCCGCGATGCGTGTCTCGAATGGAACAAAGCGCTTGCGAAAGCGGGCATCCTCGACGCGATCGTCGTGAAAGACCAGCCCGACGATCCGCAGTGGGATCCGGAAGACGTTCGTTACAGCGTGATTCGCTGGCTCACCGAAGCGAAGCCCGAGTTCGGCGCGAGTTCGCAGACGCTCTTCGATCCGCGCACGGGCGAAGAGTTCCGTACCGGCGTGCTCGTCTCGGGCGAGGAAGGGCTGCGTGCGAAGGACACGTGGCGCTACATGGTCGATCCGGCGCGCTTCGGCCGAAGTACGGATCCCGTCCCGCCTAGCTTCATCCACGACGCGATCTTCGCGACGGTGCTGCACGAAATGGGCCACAATCTCGGACTGCAACACAACTTCATCGGATCGCAAGCCTACACGGCTAGGGATTTGCAATCGCCTGCTTTTACGGCGAAAAACGGCATTTCGACGAGCGCCATGGAGTACGCCCCGCTCAATCTCTGGCCGCGACCGTATTCGCAAGGCGCTTACTATCAAACGACGATCGGACCGTACGACTATTACGCGATCCATTATGGCTACGCAGCGATTGCCGGCGCCGCGACGCCGGAAGACGAAGTGCCGACGCTCGAACGCTGGGGTCAAGCGTGGTCGAATCCGACGTTCCGCTACGGTTCGGATGAGGACGTACAATGGGCCGACGGTCACGCTGCAGACCCGCGCATCGAACAGGGCGATCTCACGAACGATACGCTCGCGTGGTGTCAGACGCAGATGGATCTCGCGCGCGGCGTCACGCGCTCGCTCACGGCCCTCGAGCCGCATAGCGGCGAGAGCTTCGAGACGGCGAGCCACGCCTTCAGCTATCCGCTGCGCGCGATGCTGCAGTGTGCCGATCTGCCGTCGCATTGGATCGGCGGCCAGTATCTCTCGCGCGCGCATCGCGGCGATTCGAACGCCGCGGCGCCGATCGTACCCGTGCCCTACGCGGAAGAAAAGCGGGCGTTCGACATGCTCGATCGGAACTTGTTTGCCGACGACGCTTGGAACTTTCCGCCGTCGCTGCTCGACGAGCTCACGTATGACGAATGGGCAGGATATAGCTATACGAGCTGGCCAGGTGCCGTCAATCTGCCGCTTTGGGCGTACGACCCGCCGAGCCGCCACTATACCTCCATTGCGAGCGCGGTCGGTGCGAAGCAAGTGCAGACGCTCGCGTTCCTCTTCCAGCCGCTCGTGCTGCAGCGGATCGACGAGAATCCGTCGCTGTCTTTCGTGCGCACGATGACGCTCGAAGATCTCTTCGCGTGGCTGCAGCGTTCGATCTATGGCGACCTCTCGAAGAATACGTCGTCGGTCGTGCGCCGCAATCTGCAGAGTGCCTACGAAGCGAAACTCATTGAGGTCGCGACGAAGCCGGCCGCCGGCACGCCGAGCGACGCGGTCGCACTAGCGGCGAACGCGCTACGTGACCTCCGGCGCGGCGTACGCCGCGCGCTCGCAGGTCGCGGCCTCGGCACGCTCGCGCGAGCGCATCTCGAGGAACTCGAGCGGCAGAGCGAATCCGCGCTCAAGCCGTAGCATTACGTAAAGCGTTCGACGAGGCGATGGATGCGTTTGCGCAGGACGGCGGCGCTCGGTACATCGCCGCTAAGACCGTCGACGGCGAGCGAGAACACCGTCGCGAGTTCGCGATCGCCGAGTACGCTCTGGGTGTAACGTAAACGACGTTTCTGATACGCCGCCTCGGCTTCGGGGATGATGCGCTCGCAAATCTCGTAAAACTCTTGCGCGCTCGGGCTGTGGATCAGTTCGGCCCAAGGCGCGACGACGAGCTCATCGTAGATCGCGATGAGCCGGTTGCGCGCGGTTCCGCCTGCGGCGAGCATTGCCTCGATGCGCGGATACCGGTCGACGAACACCGATTCGAAAACCGCCGTCATCAGCTCTTCCTTGCTCTTGAAGTGCAAATAGAGCAGCGGCCGCGAGAGCCCGGCCTCCTTCGCGACGTCCACGAACGACGATTTTGCATAGCCGAACTTGAGGAAGCAGCGTTTGGCGGCTTCGACGATCTCGACGCGTCTCGTATTCTCTCGCTGCGGCATGTGCGTTGCCGTCATATTGACATATTAGACTTAAGGTGTCAATATGTAAAGCATGAATACATCGGGAACCAAGGTCGCGATCGTTACTGGTGCGTCGTCCGGCATCGGCAAATCGACGGCCCGGAAACTGCTCGAACGCGGATATCGCGTGCACGCCGCGGCGCGACGAACGGATGCGATGGCCGATCTCGAGGCGCTCGGCGCGGTCGTGCACCATCTCGATCTCACGGTGCCGCAGAGCATCGAAGCGTTCATGTCTGCCGTTCTGAGCGAGGGCGACCGCATCGACGTGCTCGTCAACAATGCCGGCTACGGGTCGTACGGCGCCGTCGAGGACGTTCCGATCGAGGACGCGCGCGCGCAGATGGACGTAAACCTCTTCGGACTCGCGCGCCTGGTGCAGCTCGTGCTGCCGGCGATGCGGCGGCGCCGCGCGGGACGTATCGTCAACGTGTCTTCGATCGGTGGCAAAATTTGGTCTTCGCTCGGCGCGTGGTATCACGCGTCGAAGTTCGCGCTGGAAGGCTTCTCGGATTGTCTGCGCAACGAAGTGCGCCCCTTCGGCATCGAGGTCGTCCTCATCGAGCCGGCCGGCACGATCACCGAGTGGCCGCAGATCGCGATGGACAATGCAAAAACGGTTTCCGGAGCGGGTCCGTACGGACCGATTCTCGAGGCTGCGAAACCGATGTTCCTCACGACCAGCGGGGCGCAAACCTCCGACGCATGCGCCGACGTCATCGTGAAGGCGATCCTCGCGAATAAACCGCGAGCCCGGTATCGCACGTCGCCCGCGGCGAAGGTCATCGTCGGGCTGCGCTGGCTGCTCAACGACGCGATGTTCGATGCTCTGCTCTCGAACGTGTTCAAGATTCCCAAACGCCTCGCATAGCTTCGAGCCGCCCGGGCGTGGGCATAAGCGCCTCACATGTACGACCCGATCGCGGCGAAAGACGCCGAACTCCGGCAGGCGCGTCCGGCCGACCCGTCTTTCGACGAGGAAGCGCTGCGCGTCTTGAGCGAGGCGTGGCAGCGGCTCGACGGTTACGAACCGGGATTACGCGCACTCATCGAAGGCGCGTTCGCGCGGGCTCACTTCCGTGCCGAACGGCTGGACTCGCAGCGCGTCGCGACCGAACGCGGCGTCGCGACCATCGTTGCCTACATGGCGCACCGCGACGATCTCGCACTCCCGCTCGTCTATCATCTCGTCGGTACGCTGTCGTGGGAGCCGGCGCGAGAAGGCGACGACGGCCGCTTCGCACTCGACTGGAACGAAGCGACGCTGCGCTACGGCGACTCGGAACGGCACGTTTCGTTTCCGGCCGCGATCGAAAGCGACGGCTCGCCGTCGGTAAACGGCAAAGCGTTCGCGGACGCCGTCGCGATCGCGATGGGCTAGCGCCAAAAAACGACGCGGGCCGCTCCCTGACGATCCGGCAGCTTCCCACCCTAGGCGCGTTAGGTGCGCTCGATGACGATCGCGAGCAGCGAGAGCGTCGCGGTACCGAGCATGATGCCGCCCGCGACATCGCTGAGATAGTGCGCGCCGAGCGCGAGCCGCGACCACGCGATGCCCGCGGCGCAAGCAGCTGAGATTGCGGCGATCGTATCGCGCACGGGCTCCGCGATCGTGGGATCGATAGGTAAGAGTACTCCTAGTGCGATTCCCGCATAGGTCACGGTCGCCGTCGTCGCGTGGCCGCTCGGATAACCCGCGCTCGTTTCGTGCCGCTTGAGCCAATGCTCGGGACGTTGCCGTTTGTAGATGGTCTTGAGAAACGTCGATACTAGCTGCGATGCGATTTGCGCGAATGCGAGGAACGCGAGCGGCGCGATGTCGCGCGGACGTTCGATGCGCAGCGCCGCGCCCGTGACGCAGTACACGAGCAAGAGTTCGCGCGCGTAGCCGAGGTTGGTGAACATCCACGCGACACGCGTCGCCTGTCCGAACGCACGCGTCGCGACGTGCGCGTCGATGCCGACCGGAGCGAGGCGTGCGTATGCGCCGAGCGACAGAACGGTCGCGAATGCGACTATCGCGACGATCGCGCAGACGATCACGCGAGCACCGAGATCGCGCGCCTCGCAACCGAAAACTCCGCCGGCGTCTTCGCGAGCGCCTGGCCGTCGACTTCGATGCGGCGGCGCGGCTTCGTTTCGACGCGCACCCGCTCGGCCGAGAACCACTGGCCCTCGGGAAACTCGCGCGTGTCGGCGCCGCTGAGCACGTGCAGCCAGAACCGTACGACGGTGTTGCGATGCGCGCCCGCGATCGCGAACGTCGAGATGACGCCGTCGTCGAGCGTCGCATCGGGCAAGATCGGCGTCGTTCCGAAAAAGCGCCCGTTCGCGAGCACCACTTGATGGGTCGGGCCGTCGAAGCGCGGCGTGCTCTCGCCGTCGGCGTAGAGCCTACAGCGGAACGGCCGATGCAGCCGCGTCTGAAAGAAACCGATCGCGATATACGCGGCCGGTCCGAAGATCGCTTTGAGCCGTGCCGGCGTCGAACCGGCGACGTTCGCGGAAAGGCCGATCGCCGCGTAGTTCGCGAACGGAATGCCGTTGACGATACCGATATCGATGCGCCGCGGCTCGCGCGATGCGATCGCTTCGACCGCGCCGCGCACGTCCAGCGGCAAATCGAGCGATCGCGCGAAGCTGTTGCCCGTGCCCAGCGGCAGCAAGCCGAGCATCGCGTCGGAATGCATGAAGAAGCCGCAGACGCTCGTCGCGGTGCCGTCGCCTCCGCCGATGTGGTGCGTGACGGCGGCGTGCTGCGCGGAACATTTCCGGTCCGTCGTCGGATTGG
>CAZZUZ010000202.1:0-5784 GCA_964657315.1 Vulcanimicrobiota bacterium | reverse complement strand
CGCGGCGACATCGGTCATCTGCGGCTCGACGCGAGACCCGCAGATGCCGCGCTTCCGCGCACGACGATCGTCGATCTCGGAGCGGAATTCGAAGGCGGTAATCGGCGCATCTTTTCGGGCACTCTCGTTGCGGCGCTTGCGCAGCGGCTCGAGCGCCGCGAAAAGAGCGTGCTCTTCGTCAATCGCCGCGGCAGCGCGCGCTTCGTCCTGTGCCGTGCGTGCGGTCACGTTCCCGAGTGCGACCGCTGCAGCGTTTCGCTCGTCGCGCACCGCGCCGAAGCGCTCTTGCGTTGCCACCTCTGCGACGCGCAGCGCGCGCTGCCCGTGCAGTGTCCGCATTGCGGCGCGGGACCGATCAAAGAGTTCGGCGTCGGGACGCAGACCGTCGCCGATACGGTCGGCGCGCTCTTTCCGCACGCGCGGGTCGTGCGCATGGACAGCGACACGACGACGCGCATCGGCGACCACGCACGCCTGCTCGACGAATTCGAAGCGCGCGGCGACGTGCTCGTCGGCACGCAGATGATCGCCAAAGGTCTCGACTTTCCCGACGTGACCCTCGCGTGCGTGATCGCGGCCGACGCCGGGCTGCACGCACCCGATTTTCGCGCGACCGAACGCACTTTCGACCTCATCACGCAGGTTTGCGGACGCAGCGGACGCGCGCGGCCGGGCGAAGCGATCGTGCAGACGTATGCGCCGACGCATCCCGCGATCGTTCACGCCGCGGCTCACGACTTCGACGCATTCGCGAGCTTCGAACTGGCCGCGCGGCGCGAACTCCGCTACCCGCCGTTCGCCGAATTGATCTACATCGGCGTCATCGGGCGCAATCACGCGGCCGTCGTCAAAGCCGCGACGCACTACGCGGAACTGCTCGCAACCATGACCGTCGGCGAGGTCCTCGGACCCGCGCCGTATCCGGTCGCGCGGGTCAACGACGAATGGCGCTATCGCATCGCGGTCAAGGCCGCAGATGCGTCGGCCGCGCGCCGCTTCGTGCGCGACGAACTGCTCGGCAAGAGCGCGACGGACCGCGACGGCGTGCGCCTCGCGATCAACGCCGACCCTTGAGGTGGCTAGGGCGAGTTGGGCGAGGCGGCGTTGCTCGTGGAGCCACCGGGCATGCTGTTGGCCGAATTCTGCAGCGACGTGTTGGTGTCGCTACCGAACACGAGCATGATTCCGACCACGACCATGGCGATCAACCCCAAGATCAAGCCGTACTCGAGCGTTCCCTGGCCGCTCTCGTCGTGCAGAAAGTTCATATGCATGAGTATATCGACAACGTTTTGATATTTCTCTGAGAAAACCGCGTGCGTGGACGCACAAACGAGCGAGGCCATGCGGCCGTCGCGTATAACTTCCAACGTCGTCATGGGTGAACGGGATGCGGGCGAGCGGGGAACGGACACGATTACCGAGACCGCGCGAGCGGCGCTCGACAAGATGGACCCGGCCGGCATCGGCCGCGCGGCGCTGACCGTGTGGTCCGCCATGTTGACTCAGCCGCAAGCCATCCTGGACGCGCAGCTCGCCGTCGCGGCCGGCTGGACCGACGTCGTTGCCCGGGCGCTCGGCGCTACGGCGTCGCACGGTCCGAGCGAGCCGATCGTGCAGCCACTTCCCGGCGACAATCGGTGGAAGCACGAAGCCTGGACCGAGAACCCCGTTTTCGACGCCATGAAGCAGGCGTATCTGCTCGCGTCGCGCACGCTGCTCGAGAGCATCGATCGCGCCGAAGGCGTCGACGAAGCGACCAAGACGCGCGTGCGATTCTTCGCCAAACAATTTTGCGACGCGATGAGCCCGACGAATTTCGCCTTTCTCAATCCGGCGGTCATCGAAGAGACCGTTCGCAGCGGCGGCAGCAACATCGAGCGCGGGGCGAAACATCTGCTCGACGACGTGACCAACAACGGCGCGCGTCCGGCGCTCGTCGATCGCACCGCGTTCAAGGTCGGCGAGAACATCGCGATCTCGCCCGGCTCCGTCGTCTTCCGCAACGAACTCATCGAAGTGATCGAGTACGCACCGTCAACGCGCGACGTGTACGCGCGCCCGCTGCTCGTCGTGCCGCCGTGGATCAATAAATACTACGTGCTCGATCTTCGGCCGGAGAACAGCTTCGTCAAATACGCCGTCGACAACGGCCTGCAGACGTTCGTCGTTTCCTGGCGCAACCCCGATGCGTCGCTCGCCGGCATGCGCTTCGAGGACTACCTCTTCGAAGGTTCGCTCGCCGCCGTCGAAGCGGTCTGCGAGATTGCGGGAACGCCCGACGTCAACCAGATCGGCTACTGCATCGGCGGGACGCTCACCGCGATGCAACTCGCCTATCTAGCGAAGACCGATTCCCGGCGCGTCAACGCCGCGACGTTCTTCGCGGCGCTGACGGATTTTGGTGAAGCGGGCGAGATCGGCGCGCTGCTCGGGCCCGAAGCCATCGACGCGATCGAGAGCGAGATGGACGCGCACGGCGTGTTCGGCGCGGCGAAGATGGCGGACGCCTTCAACCTGCTGCGTCCGAACGACCTGATTTGGAACGTAGCGATAAATCGCTATCTGCTCGGAAAGCCGGCGCCGGCCTTCGACCTGCTGTACTGGAACGACGATTCGACCGCGATGCCCGCGGCGATGCATTCCTATTACCTGCGCAACATGTACCAGCACAACCGGCTCGCCAAAGGCGAACTCGAAATACGCGGCGTGCCGATCGACCTCGGTGCGATCCGCAACGACGCCTACCTCGTCGCCTCGGTCGAAGACCACATCGCGCCCTGGAAATCCGTCTACAAGATGACGCAGAGTTTCGGGGGGCCGGTCCGGTTCCGGCTCGGCCATTCCGGCCACATCGCCGGCATCATCAATCCGCCGGGCGCGAGCAAGGGAAAGCACTGGAAGAACGATGCGACGCCGGCAGACCCCGACAGCTGGCTCGAGGGCGCGATCGAGGCGGCCGGTTCCTGGTGGCCCGATTGGCTCGCCTGGATCGAGACGCGTTCGGGAAGCAAGGTCCGCGCGAGAACGCAGCCGGGCTCGATAAAAAACCCGGCGCTCGAGGGAGCACCGGGTTCGTACGTGTTCGGTTAGCGCGAAGCTACTTCTTCGCGTTCGACTTTTTCTTGGGCGGACGGGCGACACCGGCGGCGGGCGCGTTGGCGCGGGCGACGGCGGCAACCTTTACGGCTTTCGCCAAGCGCGATTTCTTGCGGGCGGCCTTGTTGGGGTGGATGATGCCCTTCTGAGCCGCTTTATCGAGTTGACCTTCGACCGTCGAGATCAGCGCGGTATCTTCGGACGTCTTGGCCTTCTTGAAGAGGGTCTTGAGACGCGTTTTCACGTCGCGATTGCGAAGTTCGCGCTTTTGAGACTGCTTGACCCACTTCTCAGCGGCTTTAATGTTCGGCAACGGGATCTCCAGGACGGGAATGCAACCCGCGGACTATATCATGCCGGGGACGGCTGCGTCTAGCGCAGGTCGCCGTCTCGGGCGAGCATGGTGCGGTAGCTCGCGTAGCGGGAAGCGGCGATCGCCCCCGATGCGACGCCGTCGCGGACGGCGCAGCCGGGCTCGGAGCGGTGCGTGCAGTCGCCGAAACGGCAGCCCCCGGCGACCGCCGCCATCTCCCGGAACGCTCCGGCGAGTTCCGCGGGCGAATAGCCGGCGAGTTCGAACTCGCCGACGCCGGGCGAGTCGATCATGAAGCCGCGCTCGAACCGGTAGAGGCGGCCGGTCGTCGTCGTTTGTTTTCCGCGGCCGATCTTGCTGACGTCGCCGACGAGGCTCTCGCCGCCGAGCGCGCCGAAGATCGAACTCTTGCCCACACCCGATTGACCGACGATGAGCGTACGCCGCCCGGCGAGCGCCCGGGCGATCTCCGCCGTACCTTCGCGCAGTTTCGGATTGGCCAGGAAGAGCGCGTAGCCGAGCGTGCGATAGACGTCCGCGATCGCGTCCGCGCGCGCATCGTCGCCGAGCAGGTCGCGTTTGGTCAGCACGAGCGCGACGTAGAGTTCGTGCAGTTCGGCGAACGCGACGAGTTCGTCGATCATCGCGAGATGGATCGCGGGGCGTTCGAACGCCGCGACGATCGCGATCCCGTCGACGTTGGCGGCCATCGTCTTGACGCGGCCCCCGGCCGTCGTGCGTTCGAGTGCGAACTCGCGCGGCAGCCTGCGATCGATGACGACGCGTTCGTCGTCGAGCGGCGTGGCCGCGACGAGATCGCCCGGCACGAGCGAAACCTTTTCGATGCGCTTTCGCATCTGCGCGAGCAGGATGCGGTGGTCGTCTTCGAACGCGATCCAGGCGGCGTTTCTGCCGACGCTCACGACGCGCGCGATGCGCTCCGAGGATTGGGCTTCGATTAGCTCGTCGTCACGGATAAGGATTCACAGCCTCAGTTCGGCAAGGATGACGTCGACGTGATCCGGTTCGCTAGTCTTCGGTTCGACAACGCACTCGGTGAAGATCGCAGCGAATCGACGCGCGCGCTCGCATCCGGCGATACGAGCATAGCATGTTGGCGAACGATCGCGAGCCGCACCTACGCGATCGCACGCATCGCGGGCGCGTTCGACGCGCGCGCGCTCGCCGCGGCGGGCGCGCGCGTCGACGAACCACCGGTGAACGCGCTCTACATCAAACCGTTCGCGATCGCGCGCCTGAGCGAACTCGGCCGCGCCCTCGGCGGTCCCGGCCGTCCGGCGGCCGTACTCGACGCATTCGCGACCGAAGACGGCGTCGTGGTCGAACTCGAGCCGGGCGGCAAACCTGTCGCGCTCGTCCTCGCCGTTACGGACGCCGTGCTCGCCGCGACGCCGGGGCGCACGGTCGAACCGCTGCTGCCGCTTTCGGACGAAACGCTCGCCCAATTCGTTTCTTTACGTTTGCGTGACACCGAACTCGACGTTTCGCGCGTACTCGATACATACGTGGAAACTCTACTCGAAGCGGGCGACTCGTGAATTTCTCGTTGCCCGCGCTGCCGTCGCTTCCGTCGATCGCTCCCGACGTCACCTTCGGATGGAGCGACGCCGTCGACATCGTCGCGACCGCGACGCTCGTGTACTATCTGATCGTCCTCATTCGCGGCACGCGCGCGGTCCCGATCATCATGGGTATCGCGGGCTTCGCGGCGCTGCTGGGCATCGCGAACGTGTTCCATCTCCTGGTTCTCGGAACGATTCTGCAGTACGCGCTGCTGGGCGCCGCGGTCACGCTTCCGATCGTCTTCCAGCCGGAGCTGCGCCGGCTGCTCGAACAGCTCGGCCGCGGCGGACTCATCGCACGTCCCGAAGGCACGGAAGAAGGCGTCCTGCTCGAGGAGGCGGTCGGGACGCTCGCCCGCGCGGCGGTGGTGCTCTCGCGCAACCGCGTCGGGGCCCTCGTCGCGATCGAAGGTGCGACGGGTTTGCGCGAATACGTCGAGAGCGGCACGCGGCTCGACGCGAGGCTCTCGGTCGAGTTGCTGCTCGCGATCTTCAATACGAAGTCGCCGCTGCACGACGGAGCCGCGATCGTCAGCGGGATGCAGCTCGAAGCGGCTGCATGTTTCTTGCCATTGTCGGAAAACGCGCTCGGCGCGCTGCAGGACAGCCATCTCGGAACACGCCACCGCGCGGCCATCGGGCTCTCGGAAGAGACCGACGCCGTCGTGCTGGTCGTTTCCGAGGAAACGGGAGCGATCTCGATCGCCCGGACGGGCAAGCTCTCACGGGAACTCGGCGACGAAACTCGCCTGCGCAGCGTACTGCTGGCCTGCTGCCGTGCGTCGCGCG
>CAZZUZ010000201.1:0-5799 GCA_964657315.1 Vulcanimicrobiota bacterium | reverse complement strand
GAAGACGCGCGTGCGGCTCGCCGAGATCGACGCCGAACTCGGCATGCTCGCCGCGCAGTTCGCGCAGAACCCCGCGACGGCGCAAGAATGTGCCGACGTCGAAACGCGCTACGAAAAGGAAGAGGGCGAGTTCGGGGTCGAGATCGGGCGCCTGCGCGAAGAGATCGGGCGGCTGCAGAACGTCAATCTCAACGCCGACGCCGAGATCGAAGAACTCGCGCAGCGCGATCGTTTCCTCAAGGAACAGCTCGACGACCTCGCCCGCGCGCGCGAGACGCTGCTCGCATCGATCAAAGAGATCGAAGAGTCGTCGCTCGTGCTCTTCAACGAGACCTTCGAAAAAGTCCGCGACGCGTTTACGGAAGTCTACGCCGAACTCTTTACCGGCGGACAGGCAAAAATGTGGCAGACGTCGCCCGAGAATCTCTCCGAGACGGGCATCGAAATCTCGGTGCAGCCACCGGGTAAAAAGATGATGCCGCTGACCGCGCTCTCGGGCGGCGAACGTTCGATGGCCGCATCCGCGCTGATCTTCGCGCTCATCCGTGTCAAGCCGTCGCCGTTCTATCTGCTCGACGAAGTCGACGCGGCCCTCGACGACGCGAACGTCGAACGCTTCGCAAAACTCGTGCGGCAGACGGGAGCCGCCGCGCAACTGCTCATCATAACGCACAACAAGAAGACGATGGAACTCGCGCAGCGCATGTACGGCGTCACGATGGCGGAGCCGGGCATCTCGAGCGTCATCGGCGCCGACCTCACGCCGGCCGCCGCCGACTCGGTGCTCGTCGGCGAAGACGCGGGCGAAGTCGAGGAACCCGTCCTTGCCCGGTAACGGCGAAGCGGCGCTCTTTTCCGTCTACGACCGCACGGGCGTGGTCGAACTCGCGCGCGCCGTCGCGGCCATGGGCATGGAGATTTACGCGACGGGCGGCACGTGCAAACACTTGCGCGACGCGGGCATCGACGCGCACGAAGTCGGCGAACTCACGGGCTTCGGCTCGCTCTTCTCCGGCCGCGTCAAGACGCTGCATCCAAAAGTCTTCGGCGGCATCCTCTCCGACCGCTCGAACGCCGTCCATCGCGCCGAGGCCGTCGAGTACGGCATCCCGTCGATCGGCCTCGTCGTCGTCAACCTCTATCCGTTCGAAGCGACGGTCGCGCGTTCCGAGGCGACGCTCGACGAAGCGATCGAGCAGATCGATATCGGCGGCGTTTCGCTGATCCGCGCCGCCGCCAAAAACTTCGCGCACGTGACCGTGCTGGTCGACCCCGATCAGTATCACGTCGTCCGAGCGTCGCCGCTGGGTGCGGACGCCGCGACTCGCCGCCGCTTTGCGACGCGCGCCTTCGAACGCACGGCGGAATACGATTCGTCGATCGCGCGCTACCTCGAGGCCGGCCTGCTCGCGCGCGAACTGCCGGGCTCTCTCGCCCTGACGATTCCGCTCGCGACGCCGCTGCGTTATGGTGAGAACCCGCAGTCGCGCGCCGCGTTCTATCTCGCGCGCACCGAACAGTTACCCGAACAGCTTGGTGGCAAGGCATTGTCATACAACAACTTACTCGACCTCGACGCGACGCTGCGCATGCTCGTGCGCGAGGTCGAAGGCGCCCCCACGGGCGTCGTGCGCGCGGCGATCGTCAAACACACGGTGCCGTGCGGCGTGGCAGAGCGCCCGACCGAACTCGAGGCAGTGCGCGCGGCGCTCGCCGCGGACCCCGTCTCGGCCTACGGCGGCATCATCGCGCTCGACGGGAAGGTCGATGAGGCGACGGCCGAAGCGCTGGCCGAATTTTTTCTCGAGATCGTCGCCGCGCCCGCATTCGACGATGCCGCGCTCGCACGGTTGCGCAAGAAGAAGAACCTCCGCATCATCCGCTACGACGAGCGCCTACCCGAACGTCTCGCACGCGAACTGCGCGTCCGTAGCGCCCTCGGCGGCGTGCTCGCCGAAGAAGACGATCCGAACGCCGAAACGGAGACGTGGCGTACGGTCAGCGCGCGGCCGCCGACGGATGGCGAACTGCGCGACCTGCGCTTCGCGTGGGACGTCGTGCGGCACGTCAAATCCAACGGCGTCGTCATCGTGCGCGACGGCATCACGCGCGGCATCTGCGCGGGTCAGACCAACCGCGTCTCCGCCGTGCGCATCGCGGGCGAACGCGCGGGCGAATTCGCGCGCGGCGCAGCGTGCGCGTCGGACGGCTTCTTTCCGTTCGCCGACGGCCTCGAAGCGGCGCACGCGGCCGGTGCGACGGCCGTCATCGCACCGCAGGGCTCGATCCGCGACGCCGAGGTCATCGCCGCCGCCGATCGGCTCGGCTTAGCGCTCATCTTCTCGACGCACCGCTACTTCTTGCACTAACCGGTTCGGACCGTGATGGCCAAGAGTTGCTGACGCCGTCGAACGCTTCGAAGGTTTAGTTCGCGCCCCAGTATTCGGATTGTGCTTTGGCGACGGCGTCGGCGGCGCTGAGTTCGTCGGCGACTTCGATCGCGTCCGGGTTCGAAGGAAGGCGGCTCTTGAAGCCGTGCCAAGCGGCGAGGACCTTGACGACGTAGCGCTGGGTTTCGCGGAACGGCGGCACGCCGCCGTATTTTTTTACCGCGAGCGGGCCCGCGTTGTAGCCGGCGATCGCTTCGCGAATCGGATTCTGCGCGTCGTGGAAGATCGACAGCAGACGGTGCAGGTAGATCGTGAGGCCTTTGATGTTCGAGCGGCCGGAGTACGGATCGACGCCGAGCGTGCGGGCCGTTTGCGGCATCAGCTGGCCGAGACCGATCGCGCCCGCATACGAACGCGCGTGGACGTTCCAATGCGATTCGACGGTCACGAAGGCCATGACGAGCGTCGGATCGACGCGCATCTTCTTCGACTCAGTCAAAAGAGCCGCGGCGTATAAGCGGCTGGTCGGTCGCGCGAGTCGCGGATTCACGAATCGCATAGCAGAGGCGTAGGCAGTACTGGGGGCGGACGCGGCAGTCGTAACGGCAAAACTGGGGAGCGGTATGCTCGCCAGAGCTACGAGTGCGCACGTCGCGCGAATGAATCGTGCGGCGTTTGGCATCTGCACCCCCGGTTCGCAAGGGCCGGACGTCCCCCTTTCGCTATTTCAAAAACTTCACGATGTCTTCGTTCATCGTCAAGAAAGCACGGCGGGGCTACGTTTTTCGCTTAGCCCCGCAGTAGCTCAATTCGGTTTCACGGCATTCGGCGGGACGTTGTCGGGTTTCAACGGGTGTTCGGTCGGTGCCGGATGCGGAGCGTGCGCGCCATTCGCGTTGGCATCGCCGTTCCCGCCGTTCGCCGTGGAGCGATGCGTGCGATAGGCGGGAGCATGATAGCCCGTGCTCGTGCGGGTGGGGCTATGGTACGTCGAACTGCGATACGGTGCACGGTACGTTGCGGCGCCGTTCGGTCCGGTTCCGTACGTGCCGTTCGTGCCCGGTGCGGTGGACGTCGTGCCGCCGTCGTTTCGCGGCGCGCGGTAATTCGCGTTGCCTTCGCCGCCCGGCGTCGCGTCCGACGGAGGCCGATACTGCGGCGTCGCCGGACGGCCGAAGCGGTCGAACGCGTTGTCCGGCGCGGGTTTCGGGTTTGCCGGATCGGCCGGGTGCGCCGCATCGCCGCGCGGCTCGCCGTTCGTGCGATCCGGCGAGGCATACGTCGGATGCGATGCGTTGCCGTCGTAGCGCGTGCGCGGTTCGACGTCCGTGCGTCCGGCCTCAGGAATCGCGGGAGCGATGTGCGTGATCGCGTCTTCGTGCGTGGGATACGCGCGTACGGCGCTGGACTCGATCGTGCGCTGCTGCTGCACGAAGGTCGGCCGCTGCGCGGTTACCGGCGCGCGAAATTTCTCGAAGCGCGCGACGGGTTCGAGCGGGCGCGCGACGGGCGCGTTCGGACGAAACGCCAGGTTGTTGGCGGTCGGAACGATCGGCAAGACGCGGCGGATCGGTTCGGCTCGCCGCAAATCGATCGGCGCGAGCGTGTGCAGATGCGTGAAGTTTCCGTTTGCGAAATTGCCGTTCTCGACGCCGACGACGCCGCCCGGAGCGTTCGAATTGTGGTAGACGTTCACGATCGTGACGTTATTCGTATAGTTGTTAACGATCGTCGTGTTGCCGTAGGCCGGACGTGCGTAGCCGTAGCCGCCGCGAGAACCCGCACCCCACCACGGATGGAACGGTTCGTTCGGGGCGATCGGCACCCAGCCGATGTTGCCGAAATTCAGCGAAATGCCGGCGCCTTCGCCGCCGCCGAAGTTGAAGAACGCGACGAGCGCCGGGCGGTAGACGTACGGACGCGCCGCGACGACTTGGCCGGGATACCACGCCCAGCCGACGTCGGAAGCGTAGAACCAATTGCCGTAGTGGAACGGCGCCCAACCCCATGGTTCGTTGTCGACCCACGTCCAGCCGTAATACGGCTCCCAGACCCAGCGGCCGTCGTGGTACGGCGCCCAGCCGGCTTCTACGTTCGGCACCCAGACTTGGCCGTATTGCGCGTTGTCGACCCAGCGGCCGTTCGCGTACAGATCTTCGGTTCCGACCATGCCGTGCTCGACGTACGGGTTGTCGCTCGCGCGCTCGAAATACCGGTCGCGCGATGCGATCCACGAATCGAAGCCCGCGTACGAAACCGGGTCGATCGTCTGGAACTCCGCGTGCGTGTCGTCGCCCGAGATTGCGAGCGTGCTGCCCGGCACGAGCGACTGCGTGCCCGCGGCGCTCTCGATCTGCACGCGGCCCGAACGCACGGTGACCCGGGTGTTGCCGTCGTTGTCGACGTCGATGAAATAGCTGCCGCTACGGTCGGGCGTGATCGTCGCTTGCGGCGTCTCGACCGATGCGTGAGCGTCCGCGCCGTGAAACAAGCGCAACTCGAGCGTTCCCGCGGCGAGTTGCAGTTCGTGATCCTGCGGCGCGAGTTGCGTAAAGCGCAGCTGCGAATCGGGGGCGACGCGCAATTCCGTGCCGTAGTCGAATTCGATTTCGGCTTGCGACTGGTCTTGCGTCGAGATGTAGTCGCCGGCCGACAGCGGCGCGTTGACGCTCGCCGACACCGTATCGCCGGAATCGCCGCGTTTGACGTCGACGCTGCCGTCGATGACGCTGACGCGCGCGACGCCGGGATCCGGCGCCGCTTGCTGCGGATCGCCGTAGCCGTCGCCGTCGTCGGCGAGGGCGGCGGCGGGTGCCGTCGCGAGCGTGGCCGCGAGGGCGGGGATGACGGCGAGTGCGGAAACGCTCGTGAAGATGCGAGATAGACGGTGATGGGTCATAGACGAACTCCCGGAGCCGGGCGAGGTGCGTGAGAGGTGCGTGCAAAGAACGACTGCGCCGTGGCGCTTAGACACGGCAACGGCTCGTCGATGCCCGATCGTGCGTTTTGCCGGCGTTTCTAATCGAATTCTTCTTCGCTCAGCGATACACGAAGGGATCCGACGGTGCGGTCACGGCGGCGATGCGCGCGGGGTGCAGAACGAGGCTCCCTTCGGCCGCGCCCAGCAGCACGCCGTCGGCTTCGATCCACGCTCCGTCGCGAGCACCGAGCGTGCGATCCAGCCGGACGGCGATCGGGCTCGCGTCCAGCCGGCAGCACGTGATGCTCAAACGGGACAGCGTCGTTCCGGCGCTGGTCCGGTGCGCGACGCCGGTGAACGCGAGGTACTCGCCGGGAAATGCCGCGTCGAGCCGCGTTCCGTCCGCCGCCGGCGTTGAAACGGGTTCCGGGTGGATCAGCGCGGCGAGCATCAGGGCGGGCGCGGCGAGCGAGCGCGAAGCGGGCGCAG
>CAZZUZ010000200.1:0-5806 GCA_964657315.1 Vulcanimicrobiota bacterium | reverse complement strand
TTCTTTCTGGGGTTGTTAGAAGAGGCGGGTGGTGTCCATGAGGATGGTTGTGGGGCCGTCGTTGGTGGATTGGACGAGCATGGTGGCTCCGAAGCGCCCGGTTTGGACGATGGGGATACGGGCGCGCAGGGCGGAGACGAAGGACTCGTAGAGCGGTTCGCTTTGCGTGGGGGCGGCGGCGGCCATGAACGAGGGGCGGCGGCCTTTGCGGGCGTCGCCGAGCAGGGTGAATTGCGAAACGACGAGGGCGGCGCCGCCGGTTTCGAGGAGGCTACGGTTCATCGCGCCCGCGTCGTCGCGAAAGACGCGCAGGTCGACGATTTTGCGCGCGAGCGCGTCGCCGTCGGCGGCGGTGTCTTCGCGCGCGACGCCGAGCAGAATGAGGAGCCCGTCCGCGATTTCGCCGAAGATCTCGTCGTCGATGCGCACGCTCGCGGAGGTGACGCGCGTGATGACGGCACGCATGGCTATGCGGTTTCGCTGCGCTTTGCGACCGCGTTGTACGCGAGCGCGCCGAGGGCACCGGCGAGCGTTCCGGTCAGCACGTCGAACGCGCTTTCCGCGATCGCGTCGCCGTGGTGCACGAGCCGCTCGACGACCTCGAGGCCGAAGCGCAGAATCGTCAGGAGTCCGACCGTGTACCAAAAGCGGACCGGGCGCGCGAAGAGTGACGAGAGGCAAAATGCGATCACCGTGAACGTGACGGTTCCGTAGAATTTGCGAACCGCCAGCCACACGAATTGTCCGAAATCGTACGTCTGAAAGAGCGCAATGCCGAACGGATCTTTGAGGGCAAAGAATTGCTGCAGCTGGAAGGCGCCCGGAGCGTACACGTCGTGCTGGATCGTCACGCGGTAGATGAGCCCGATGATGACGATTGCGAGCCCGAGGCCGGCGAGCGCGCCTTTGCGATCGGGGTTCACGGTGCGGCTTTCTTCCCGTCGCCGAGCCACGGCTTCCACTTCTCGAGTTCGTCGACGATGCGCCGGCCGACCCACTCGGAGCCGTACACCGTAAAATGATGTTCGGATGAATAAAAGATCGGCTTACGGTTACGCTGACCTTCCTGCGCTTCCATGACGTCTAGCAGATACAGGCCGTGTACTTTGGTCATGTTGTAGTACGATTCGCCACGAGCGGCGACGCGGCGGAGTTTGTCGACGTTGTCGTCGCTCGCGTCGCGTTTGGCGCTGAAGAAATCGCGCTGCGACACTTCGAAGCCCTGCGGCGTGAAGACGACCAGCAGCTTCACGCCGGCGCCGTCGAGCTGCGTTTTGAGCCGCAGCAGCGTGTCGCTGCGCATCGCGACGTACGAGTTGAGCAGCAGCACGACGACGTTCGTGCGCCGGTCGAAGAGATATTCGTGGATCACGCTGATCGCCGCGTCGTCGGATGCGGCATCGATGCGGAAGGTCGTCACCGCAGGCCGTTCGGGCAGCCCGAGCTCGGTCGCATCGCGCGTGAGTTCCGTTTCGATGCGGCCGCCGATGGATTCCGGCCACAAGACGTTGTAGAACGCGTACGAGTTCCCGACGACCGCGATGTGATAGCTGTGATCGGGAATTTGGAAATTGCTCAGGTCGGGAAGCACGCTCTCGCGCGCGTCGACGTTCGAGATCCGACGGATGCGCCGATTGCCCGCGTCCGCGACGACGATCGATCCATCGGGCGCAATCGCGACGCCCGTCGGCGTATCGAGCCGCGCGACCGTCGCCGGGCCGTCCGCGAAGCCGCCCGCCGTATCGGCCGCTTCGACGATGCCGCCTGCGAGCGCGCGCACGACGCGCCCCGCGACGAACGGCAGCGCGGGAAAGCGGATGAGCCGGACCGCGTGGGTCGTCGTATCGCTGACGACGACCGTGTTCTCATTAAGGATCGCGACGCCGTAGGCGTGGCCCGCGCCGATGCCCGCGCCGTCGGGTTCGCGTTCGTCGTCGAAGGCGATCGCTTGCGGTTTGGCCGTGCTCGTCGTACCGAGGTAGACGTGCGTCGCGTCGGTGTAGGCGATGTATTCGCGGCCGCCGAGGGTGCGCACCGCGACGCCGAGCACGTTCTTCTTATCGCTCGGCAGTGCGAGCGTCGAGAGGATGCCGTCCCGTGCGATGCGCCGAATGCCGACGCCGTCGTCCGCGACATAAATTTGCCCGTCGTCGCCGACCGCGACGCCGCGCGGATTCTCGAAGTTGCGCGCGATCGTGAAGACGTTCTGATCCGCGATGCGGCGAATACACTTATTGCCGTTGTCGGCAACGTAGACGTCGTTATCGTGAACCGCAACCGCGAGCGGCCGTTCGAAGCGGGCGATGCGCGCGGGACCGTCGGCGAAGCCGCCTACGCGATTCTCGGGCGTGTCGCCCGGGTCGGACGCGCCCGCCACGGTGTCGACCACCCGGCCGCGGATGCGCCGGATCGCATCGCCCGCGGCGTCGGCTACGTAAATCGTCCCGTCGTTTGCGACAGCGACGCCCGTCGGCGCCAGGAACTTCGCGAAGGTCGAGCTTCCGTCGACGATGCCGCGCTGCCCGTTGCCCGCAACCGTACTCGTGACGGGCGCCTTGACGCGATCCTGATCGTCGGCCACGCGTGCCGATGCGATAAGGTTAGAAGTTGCTACGATCGCGAGAAGGGCGGTGCCGGAGAAGAGTCGGCGCGGTAGGAGCACGGCACCGTCTTCATCGAGCAAACGATTTCCCATGCCGTAGATCGGCTGCGTCAATCCTGATGGAACATGAAGCAGTCGTTGTAGCCGGTTTGCGAGAGATGCGTTACGAGCAGGGCCATCGGCGCGGTGACCGCCTGGCCCGGCTGCGGGGTAACGGTCGACGCGAGCAGGCCGGTGCGATCGCATTTGTAGTTGCGAGAATGATCTTGATGATGGAACGTCGCGGTCGGGTTTCCGTATTCATCGTACAATGTCGTGGTCGAAGACGGCGCGTCGTGCAGATAGTGCTGTCTTGCGACATCGACGTCCATCTGAACGACGAATGGCAGAGCGGGCAAGCCCGTGAACGAGAAGTAGCCGTTTTTATCGGTCACGGTGTGGCGCATCGCTTGGAAGAAACGGCGGTTTGCAAAATCGGCAATCGGTAGATCGCCGTCGGTCTCGTCCCTGCGGCTGCCGAGCCAACTACGCCGCTGCTCGTCGAGCAGCCAGGCCGCGTACGGGATGGCGGGCCACAGGTTGACGGTGTACCCGCCGTAGTAGTTATTTCTAGTAGCTCCTTGGAGGCGCGTTATCAAGCGGCCCTCGATCGTTCCGGTTCCGGAAGCGGCGTACGCCTGCAGCTGTTGGGCCGAGAGCACAGGGGCGCGTTGCGCCGGAATCGCACGGAGCGCCGGATGCTCGGTCTGCGATACCAGATCCTCATCAATGTGGAATTCGAATCCGCCCTGTCCCAGCGTCACGGTCGTACTGAGGAAGAGCGTCTCGGTCTTCAGGCCGTCGTACGCTAGTGCGGGAACGTCGGCGACCGCAGCGTTTCCATCCGCGTCGGTCGCGGGATCGCGTTCGGTCGTCGAGTGAGCTCCGGTGGTCGTCACGTCGTACAATTCGGTGAAGACGATATACGAGCCGTTTTGCAAGCCGTCGATCTTGTAATTGCCATGCTCGTCCGTATAGGCGTAATGGATGAACGGCGAGACGGAATCGGGATAATCGACGTTGCTTCGATCGAACCAAACGGAGTGGAATCGCTCGGCAAGCCATCGCCCGTAGGGCACGTTCGGGACCGCCCAGACCTGAACGTGCTCGTAGTCCTCCAAGTCTGGATACAGCTTCGTTCTTAGCCGAACGTGACCCGAAATGGATCCGTCGCCGTCGGACCCGTACGGTTCGAGATCGTGCATGTCGACCGGGGGCGCGGGTCGCAGCGTCGGCCCGGGAGCCGGAACGAACGGCTCGCTCGACGCAGACGCGCCTAGCAACCCGCAAGCGAGCGCTCCCGTCAGAATGGTAGCGGCGGCCGTGCCGAATAAACTCTTGATCAAAACCGTTGCGTCCTACTCGAGCATGAAGCTTTTGCGATCTTGATTAGTTTTCGGCTCGTGGGGAGCCGCCGTCCATAGGGCTGCGCCGGACCGGCTCGAAACTCGCGATATGTTCCCGGTGAAGCGTTGCGACGCGTCGGCGTTCGACGTGGCACCGACTCGGTATTCAGATACGATGGCGATCTCGCGACCGAGCGCCGAGGTTTGGAACGCGCTCGTAGCCGATGGAACTCTCGGCTGGTGCCGAATGCTCGGCGGTGCGCAGTGGACATCGCCACGGCCGTTCGGCGTCGGAACGACGCGCACGATCAAAGTGGCATTCGGTGCGCTCTTTCTGCGCGAATACTTCTTTCGCTGGGAAGAAGGCCGGCGCAAATCGTTCTACGTGACCGAAGCGAACTTGCCACTCTTCAGGTATTTCGCGGAAGACTACCTCGTCGAACCAGACGGCCCGAACGCGTGCCGGTTCACCTGGACCCTAGCGGGCGAATCGACGCCGATCGGCGCCCCCGGAGCACCCATCCTTTCCGCAATCGCACGCAGCCTGTTCAAGGATACGCGCAAACACTTCAACGCATACTGAACGTCGGCTCATGGGAGAGTACGGGTCTGGTGGCTCGCACAGTCTTCAAAACTGTTGAGGCCTTCGCAAGGGGGCTGGTGGGTTCGATTCCCACACTCTCCCGCCAATAGTTCGCGGAGGCCGGCTCCGTAGAGACTTTAGCAGCACGTTCTTGTTGAGAGGAGACCAGCGTGATAGAGGCGATCCGCATTCCAGTCACCGTTTTGTTTTTATGTCTCGCTACGTGCGCAAGCGCCGTTGCTCAATGCGCCGCCCCGACGCAGCCCGGTTCGCTCGGGAATTTGTATGTTGGCAATCTTGGGACGAAATATTACGTGACACAATATGGTAGCGATATTTGGTGGGTTGGCTTCAGTAGCGACGGCGGAAAACGGTTCACCAACGTGTTCAAAGGCACGCTCGTGAACGGTGTGATTCGGGGCGATTGGGCAGACACGACGCGCGGCGCCTTCCGTAATCACGGTACACTGATCCTAACCGTCGTGAACAATGCGTATCTTGCCGTGGCCGGTCAGAACGGAAACTTTTCCGAGAAAGCCTTGAGTCTCTCGGGTGCGGGTTGCGGTGATAGCATTCTAGCAACTCCACAGCCCGCGGTCAGGCCTCACTAGAACGGAGAGCGAAGGTCGAAACAACCGTACGTTGGTTAACGCGACGCTGACTCTGCCGCGGCATCGGTCGCGCAGCACGTCGTCGCTTCGTTGTCGCGTTCTTCGGTCTCGGCTACGACGAAGTACGTCTCCCAACGGCGGCCGTCCGGATCGGTTGCCCAAACCTTGTTTTGCACGGCGTAGCAGCACGTCTCGTCCTTTTCGACGTCGACGGCGTATCCGGCGCTTTGGAATCGCGCGATAGCCGCATCGACACCGTGCGTGTCTTCGACGACGACGCCGTAGTGCGCGCCCTCGCCGACCTTCGCCGCGGGGTCTCGATCGAGTGCGAGTTCGAGGCCGGGTTGCTCGGTGAGAAATAGCGCATAATCTTCGTAGTGCTTCGCGGGTTCGGCGAGGAGTAACGTGCGATAGAATGCGACGCTCGCGTCGAGGTCGCGGGTGGCGAGGTTGAGGTGCATTTTCATGCGATGACTTTCGTTGGGAAGAGCGATGCGAACGCCGCGTCGAGGCGAGCCCGCGCATCGGGTGCGAGCGAATAGTAGCCCCAGGTGCCGCGACGGACCGACGTGATGAGTCCCGCGTCCTTGAGCAACTTGAGGTGATGCGAAACGGTCGACTGATT
>CAZZUZ010000199.1:0-5820 GCA_964657315.1 Vulcanimicrobiota bacterium | reverse complement strand
CAGACGTTCGCGTCGCGACCGCGACGGAGCCGATCGCAAACGCCCCCGCGGCACAGACGACGGATGTGGCGTCGGGCGCGCGCGTGGCGAAGCAGATCGTGAGGGCGACTGCGAGAGAACCCCATGCGATCGAGCGCGACCGCAGCACGGCGGGCAGATCGTACCCCTTCGCGCGAGCCTGATAGGCCGGAGGCCCGAGCCACAGAGTTGCGGCGAACATCAACCCGAGGACGGCCATGACGACGAAAGCGACGATCGAGAGCGGCCCGATGTCGCGCAGACCGATAGACCAGGCGAACGTTCCGACCGCGAGCCCGCCGTACGCGACGGCGAGCACGCTCGGCAAACCGCATGCGAACAGGAGACGGTATAAGACGAGATACCGATCGCGCGCGCTTGCGGCGATCATCGGAGAATTACGACTTCGCCCCCGGGGCGGGCGTCGCTACGGCAGCCGGATTTGCGGCGACCGGAACGAGTATCCCCGAACGCACGGCCGACGTCGCCGCGACCGGCAGCGCGGGCACCGCCGGGCTTGCCGGCACCGGCGCAGGAGCCGACGCCGTGCTCGGCACGGCGGGAGCCGAGATCGAAAGCACGACCGGCGACCCGGCCGGAACCGTCGTGGCCGAGGCCGAGCGCGTCATCAGCCCGCTCGTGACCAGCAGCGGTGCGTTGAACGGCGTCAGGCCGCTCTGCGTTTGGACGACGGCGGGCTGCGTTGCCGCGATCGGAGATGAGAGGGGCGACCGGCGGCGTGCCGTCTGCGGCAGCGGCCGCGGCGACCGAAACGGCCCGAGTTTGGTCTTCGTCGATGCGAAGACGGCACTTCCGCCCGGCAGCGGCGCCACGTCCGGGACTGCGAAATCCGCCGGTGCCGAGATTCCCGCCGCCGCGAGGATCTCGTCGACGTAATGATCGCCTTCGAAGATACTGCCCGAGTTGTACGCGCCGATCGCCCGGCGTAGCGCGAATTGACCAGAGCCGAATTTGGCCACGGCCGCGCGATAATCGTAGGCGAGGATCGTGGCGCCGCCGTGCAGGTTGATGCACGGGTCGAACGCATCGTCGACGTCCATGCCGAGATGATCGAGATTGGCGCTGTTGATTTGGCTCAGCCCGAGGTCGACGTTGTGATGCGTGGCGATCAGCTGCTTCGCCCAGGCCGACGCCTCCCGCGCGTCGATCGGGCGGAACGTCCGCCCGATCGTATTGTCGTGGATGGCGTTGGGATCGCCGCCGCTCTCGACGCGCACGATCGCGGTCATCGTACGCGTCCCGATGTTCGAGGCGCATTCGTGTAGGAGCTGCGCGAAGGTCGCCAGTGCCAGGAACGTCACAGTGCCGCCCTTATTCGCCGCCGCGATACGCGCCGGGAAGCACGATATCGCGGTCGACCGTGACCAAGAACGGGTAGCCCTTGGCCACGTAGATCTTGGGCGGAATGTTGAGCTGCTTGTTGATGATCTGCGTCGAGGTCTGCGCGAGCTGCTGTCCGACCGCCTGCGAAACGGCCTGACCCGCACTCGGGTTGGTGAGGATCGAACTGTTCTGCGGTTGGCTCAACTGCAGGCCCGCGGCAATGATACTCGTGAGCAGGGCGGCGCTGAAAATCCGGCCATAGTTATTGTCGACCACGCCGCCCAAACCGGCGAAGCCGCCCACGTCCGCGCCCGGCATGTCTTGCAGATCGATGCTCGTCGTGTCGGGGAAGATCAGTCGCGTCCAGGCGACTTGAATGCGCGATTGTCCGGTCGCCGTGTCGGATTTGTAGAGGCCCACGAGCCGCGAACCGCGCGGGATGAGCATGTATTTGCCAGTCTTGGTATCGTAGACGTCTTCGCGAATCTGAGCGGTGATGAGCCCGGGCAACTCGGAGTCAATTCCCGTGATGAGCGCTGCGGGGAGCACCGAACCCGCGGTGATCTCGAAGGGCGAAACCGGCGCGAAACGCTGTGCCTGCAGGAAGTCCTTGGGGTTGGCGCCCGGCGGCAGCACGACGTTGGACGAGGATTGCACGTTGCCGTACTGACCCGTGGGGCCGTTGAGGAATTGATTGCCGCTGTCCTGACGGCCGCCGTCATTTGCGGCTGCGGCCTGGGCCGTACGCGAAGAGACGATGCCGCTGCCCCCGCTGCCCCCGTTCGAGCCGCGCCCGGTGCTCTGGGAACCGCCGGCGGTGCCGTCGCTGCCCGCGAAGCCCGTCGAGCCGTCACCGCCCGAATACGCGAGCTGCATCGCCGGTGCGCCGCCCTGGGTCGGACCGTTCTGTCCGCCGCCCGAACCCGTCAGGATCGGCGATTTGAGCGCTGCGAGACGCAGCTCTCGCTGGCGCTTCTCTTCTTCGGCGCGGGCCTGTTCTTCGGCGGCTTCGCGCTGCGCGACCGCGGGATCGATCGTTGCGGGAGCCGCAGGGGCCGCCGGCGGCGGTGCTTCGGCGGCCGTATTTTTTTCTTGCTGCGCGTTGTCGAGATTCGGAACGCTCGTCGGCGGCACGAGCAGCGGCGGTGGAGCCGTCGCGGGAGGCGCGGTCGCCACGATCGGCTCGTTCGCGCCGAAGCGCGGCTGATCGGACGGCTGAACCGGAAGCTGGGTCGCGGTCGCGGCGATCTGCTGCTGCGATGCGCTGTTCTTGTTGAGACCGTAGAGGATCGCGATGAGCAAGCCGCAGACGATGACGAACGCGGCCGCGAACGCGCGCGGACCGACGCGGGTTACGCCGCTGACGCGGCCGCGCACGCCGCCGTCGAGCGCGTCGGGGGACGTGGGAACGCGGGGTTCGCGGGGACCGTTAGGAGGCAAATTCGACATTCGAAACCTCAGTTATGGCGCACGAAAGCGCGACGTTCGCCGCGACCGTGCTTGCCGGTGCCGCCGTTGAGAACCAGATCGAAACCGGTCGGAATTCCGTCGACGATGAAGATAGTGTCTTTGAGCCGATAGTTCACGATCTGATCGGAACCGTCCGGAGCGACCGCATAGACGACGGGCAGATCCGTCGGCAATACGTTGTACTGGATGTACGAGTGAACGCCGTCGTTGTACACTTTCGCCGGCACGATTTCGCGCGCGCCCGCAAGCTTGTAATTGTAGTCGAGCTGATCGGGAGGCACGAGCGGCAGATCGGAGGCCCTTTCGGCTGCGGCTGCAAGACGCGCGGCCTCGCGCGCGGCGGCGTCGGCCGCTTCTTCTTCGGGATACGCGTAGCTGATGCGGCTGGGTTCCACTGCGGTGACGTTGGACATCAGACGCAGATAGTAGACGCGTTTGGTCGTCGTGATCAGCAAGTTGGTTTGCAGATTCGTCTCGGTCGGCTTGATGAAGACGTGCGGAATGGCGCCGTTGGCGCCGCTCTGCGCGGCCGCGACGACCCAGCGAACCGAATCGCCGATGGCGAGGTTGAGAATCGTCTCGCCCGATTCGAGGGTCACGTCGCAGACGTAAAGCGGTTTGCACGTGAGCGTCGGCTGAACGCTGCCGGTGTAGGTATACCGAATGGAGCCGTCCGACGCCAGATACGGGCCGGCGGGAGCCGCTGCCGGCGCGACGGCGGCCGGTGCCGGAGACGGCGGTGCATCGGTCGGAGAAACCGCGACGGTTACGATGGCGACGTTTGGCGCCGGGTTCGGTTTGGACGCGAACGCCGACGAGGCGCCGAGTCCGAACAGCGCAACGAACGCGCCGGTTATCACACGAAATCGCATTACAGTTTCTGCGTCCAATTCACGCTAGTGATATAGAGTCCGAGCGGATTTCGAAGAATGGTCTGCTCGTCGGCCGGCGGCCGAAAGGCTACTTCCACGGTGCCCTCCCAGGTTTGCGTCGACTTCACGCGGCCATGCAGATCGCGTATCGTTTCCGTCCACTGAATTTCATACGACGACTGGCTCACAGGTAGAATATCGGCAACGGAGATCGTGTCCGTTTCCGTCTGCCCGCGCACGAGCGGCGAGTGGCCCTCCGCCGGGTAATAGGCGTTGAGGTAGCCGAACGCGGGCGTTTCGCTCGCGACGAAGGCGTACGTCTGAGTGATATTGTTGAGCGAGACGATACGATCGGTGACGACGCTGCGCGCGCAAGTTATCCAGTAGGCCAATTGTGCGCGCACGACACGCGAATCGATCGTCGACGCGCGTTCGGCCGGCGAAACGCCGATCGCCATCCCGACTTTATCGACGGCGACGATGTACGGAACGAACTTCGTCTGACTGGCCAAATAGATGATGCCGACGACGGCGCACACCAGTGCGATCGCTTCGATGAGCGCGACCAAACGCCAATTGTACGCCTGTTGAACGTACGATCCGTAGCGCTCCAGCCAGACGCGCTGGCCGTCGACATACGGATCGCCCGTCGGGACGGCCGTTTTTGGATCGCCGTTGGAGTCGGCGACTTTTTTTCGGGAACCGATCTTCACGCGAACTTCCAAAGAAGAATCGACGCTCCCATGTGGGAGCATCGATCGAGGGTGCTTGAGATTTTTTCGCCGGTCGCCTTCGTTCCCTGCGCGATTCAGCGCGTTCGCGCCACACGGTTTCGTCTGGCAACGATGTGGAAGACGACATCCGGCGCCATGCTGCCGCGCACAGCGATCGCATCCGACACGAGCCATACGTACGAATAGTCGTAGACGGTCTGCCGTTCTTCTTCGGATCCGACGGTGCGCGGGAAAGCGATCGTGAGACGTCCGCGGATCACGTACCGGCCGTCCGGGAGATTGCGGAAATGAAAGTAGCCGTCGCCGTCGGTATGCGTGCCGCGCGCATATTTGTCGAGGACGGCCGGCAGCGGCGGATCATCGTTCGCGCGCGGCGACGGCGATGCCGAACCGATCGTCCTCGCGCTCTCGCTCAGCCACGCCTTCGTGTACGCCGTATCCGGTAGCGCGAGCACGGGCGAGTTCGTGCGCGTCGCGAGCGCGCCGTCGGGCAGTTGAACGACGAGCCGGCCTTCGATCGTGCCCGATCCCGGCTGGAGATAGCGCGCGAACGCCCGTGCATCGAACCCGGGCAGATCCGCGAGCAGTATGCCGAGCGCGAGCACCAACACGTTCACCGCGACGGCTAGAAGCGAAGGCCCAGGCCCGCGACGATGCCGCTATGCGTGAAATCGTCGGAGGCAGCGTTCTTCGAATAGCCCTTGTCGCCCGAATAGGCGGCATCGATGAAGAGCGGTTTGATCGAATACGTCAAGCCGATTTCGTAGACGAGCCGCTTGAAGGCGAGGTCGGCATTGCACCGGCCGCAATGCCCCGACATATTGGGATAATATTCGGCGTCGAAGTCGTAATCGAAGTGCCGATTGAGATCGGGCAACTTCTCGAGCCCGAAACCGAACCCGCCGATGCGCGGCGTGCTGTCGACGTGTTCCACGCCGTAGCCGGCGCGAAGGTAATACTTTGCGGGCGAGAGCTGCACGCCGACGTGTGCTTCGTAATCGCGGTCGATCGCATCGGAGGCGTTGACGAACGCGACGGGCGATCCGCCCGGCTGCGTGACGTTGCCGGCGGGACGGCCGTACCGGTACTCGCCGTAATCCGCACCGAACTCGAAGTTGACGTCGACGAGGCTGAACTCGTCCTCGAACGCGACGTCGAACGAGGTGCCCGACGCACCATGGACCTGCGGCGCTTGCGCGTTCGCGATCAGCGGCGACACGACGGCGTCGACCAGGAGGAACGTCTCGGGCTCGGGCGTGCCTTTGGGAATCGCGGCGCCCGGGCCGACCGTCGCTCGAACGGCGGGCGCCGTCGCGAGCGGCGCCGGCGCGACGGTCGCTTCCGTCACGGGTGCGGGCGGCGGCGTGAAGTTCATCGACGCG
>CAZZUZ010000198.1:0-5821 GCA_964657315.1 Vulcanimicrobiota bacterium | reverse complement strand
CGGGCGAAGGCAGCACGCACACCTATCTGCGCACGCTCGTGATCGCGGGGGCAAAGAAGCGCTACGGCGATCCGATCCCGGTCAAAGTCGAACGGCAGCTCGAGTACGAACTCGGCATCATCGCGCGCATGGATCTCGCGGGCTATTTCCTCGTCGTCTGGGACATCGCGCACGCGGCCGAACGCCTCGGCGTGCTCGCGCAAGGCCGCGGCTCGGCCGCGAATTCCGCCGTGTGCTACGCACTGGGCATCACGGCCGTCGATCCCGTCGGCATGGAATTGCTCTTCGAGCGCTTTCTCTCCGAGGAGCGCAACGAAGTGCCCGACATCGACATCGACTTCGCGCATCAAGATCGCGAGAAAGTCATCCAATACGTGTACGAGCGCTACGATCGTCAACACGCGGCGATGACGTCGGAAGTGATTACGTACCGCACGCGGTCCGCGATCCGCGACGTCGGCAAAGCGCTCGGATTATCGCTCGATCAGGTCGACGCGATCTCGACCGAATACGACGCGCGCGAATCGCTCGCGGGCGCGATGGGCGCCGCATACGACGACAAATCGCCGTTACCCGAGAGCGTGCAACGCCGCCGCGATCTCGACGCCGGTTCCAATCAGCGCATGTCGCGCGCGCTCGCGGACGATCAGCCGGCGGCGGCGCCCGGCCGCGCGTATACGCCTGGCTTCACCCTGACGGGTACAGGCGAAACGCCCGACGTCAAAGTGCGCAGCGACGTCCACAACAAACCGTGGTCGTTCTACGGCTTCAAGAGCAAAGACTTCGGGCCCGATGCCGACGCCGACGTGCGCGGCCCGATCGGCGGCGAAACGGGAACGCTGCTGCTCGCGCTGTGCCGGCGCATCGACGGCTTTCCGCGCCACATGGGCATTCACTCGGGCGGCATGATGATCACGCGCGATCCGCTCGTGCAGGTCGCGCCGATCGAATGGGCCACGATGCGCGACCGCACGATCGTGCAGTGGGACAAGGACGATATCGCTGACCTCGGTCTGATCAAAATCGATCTCCTGGGTCTCGGCATGCTCTCGCTCTTACGCGACGCGTTCGCGCTGTACGAACGCCGCTACGGCGAGAGCAAACCCGCGCTCTCGCTCGGTTCCATCCCGCAAGGCGACACCGCCACGTACGAGATGCTGCAGCGCGGCGATTCGGTCGGCACGTTCCAAGTGGAATCGCGAGCGCAACAGTCGATGCTGCCCCGGCTGCGGCCCGCGTGCTTCTACGATCTGGTCATGCAAGTCGCGATCATCCGGCCGGGTCCGATCCAAGGCGACATGATCCACCCGTTCTTGCGGCGACGCAACGGGCTCGAAGAAGTGACGTATCCCCATCCCAAACTCAAGCCCGTGCTCGAGCGCACGCTCGGCGTGCCGCTCTTTCAAGAGCAAGGCATGCGCATGGCGATCGAAGCCGCGGGCTTTTCGCCCGGACAAGCCGATCAGCTGCGGCGCGCGATGGGCAACAAGCGTTCGCGCGAACGCATGAACGAGATCTATCCCAAGCTCATCGACGGCATGGTGCAGAACGGCATCGATCGCAAAGCCGCAGACGACCTCTTCCACATGCTCGAAGGCTTCGCCGATTACGGCTTTCCCGAATCGCACGCCGCGAGTTTCGCGCTGCTCACCTATGCATCGTCGTACGTGAAGTGTCACGAGCCGGCCGTCTTTCTCGCCGCAATCCTCAACGTGCAGCCGATGGGTTTCTATTCGACCGAAGTGCTCGTCAACGACGCGCGCCGTCACGACGTCGTCGTCAAACCCGTCGAAGTCAACGCAAGCGACTTCTGGAGCTTCGTCGACGACGAGGGCGCGACGCGCCTCGGGTACCACGTCGTACGCGGCATCGGCGAATCCCAAAAAGATCGCTTTCCCGCGCCCCGTCATCCCGAGCGGAGCGAAGCGCAGTCGAAGGACGCACCGTTCACCGACCTTCGCGACTTCGCAGCGCGCACGGGCCTCGGCAAAGATGCGCTCGAGAGCCTCGCGATCGCGGGCGCGTTCGCGCCGTGGTACGCATCGCGCCGCGAAGCGATGTGGGCGCTGCGCGGACTCGATCCTTCGACTGCGCGTCCTTCGGACGCGACGCTCAGGACGGGCTCGGGATACGCAATGGACTACGAAGAGCCCGAGACGGCCTTTGCCGAGATCTCGCCGCGCGAAGCCACGGAGTTCGACATCTGGGGCACGGGCGTCACGACGGGGCCGCAGCCGATCGCGCACTTCCGCGCGCAGCTCGACGCGCAGCGCGTCGTCACCGCCGAGCGTTTGGGTTCGATGCCCAACCACTTACTGTGCAAGGTCGGCGGCATGGTCATCACGCGTCAGCGTCCCGGCACGGCCAAAGGCTTCGTATTTCTCACGCTCGAGGACGAGACGGGTCTGGTCAACATCATCGTGCGGCCCGACGTCTACGAACGCAATCGGCGCATCGTGCGCTCGTCGCAAGCGCTCGTCATCGAAGGCGTGCTACAAAAAGATCAAGGCACGCTCGACATCATCGCGCGCCGTTTTTGGCCGCTAGAGACGAGCGGAACGCTCGACGGCATTCACGCGCGCAATTTCCATTAACGAGCGAGGTGCGAATGCGAAACGTAGGTCTCGTACTTCACGCGCGACTGACTCTGTTCGTAGCTCAGCCGTTGCGAGCGAAGTGCCGCCGTTGCAGAGCTGAGCAGCACGATCGAGCCGCCGACGGCGACCACGACGATTGCCAGACTGCGAGCCCATTGCGGGGTCGGACGTGACGAAAAAACGCTGCCCAGAATCACGGCTACGATCGGTAAAAGAATCCACCGGGACGCTTCGAGTACGTATGCCGACATTTTCAGATCGGCGCTGTCTCGAGGAGCGCGGCAAAGGGCGACATGACAACCTATATACGAAATCCACGTAGTCAATCTTTTGAAGAATTATTACAATTTCGTAACGGCGGCTGCACGCAACTTCTCTAAGTGTGACGCGAAGGGTATTGCTTTTTCGCGCAGTGCCCGAACGCGAGCGTATCTCAACCGCGGGGGACTCTTTCGCGTGGAAGCAAACCTCGCACCAACTACGCGAGATATGGAGTCCACCAATGTTTCGTCGCTTCATCATGACCGCCGCCGCGCTCGCATTCGCGACGCCCGCGCTCGCACAAATCCCGCCGGGCGATGAGGGTGCCGGCACGAAGCTCGGCATGCACGAGCAGAACAACTCGGGACAAGCGGGCGAAATGACGCTGTTCCAGCACGGTCCGAGCGAGACGCTCGTGGTGCTCAAGGTCTCATCGGCCGAAGGCAAGATGGAACTCGCGCACATCCACCGCGGCCACACGCAAGCGGGCCAAGAGAACTCGTGCGACAATCTCGACCCCAAGCCGACCTACGTGCTGCACCCGGTCGTCAATGGAATGTCGAAGACGCTCGTCAAAGCTTCGGAAGACAAGCTGCTCTCCGGCAACTACGTCATCAACGTCCATTCGCAGGGCAATCCCGCCCACTACGTTTCCTGCGGCGAGCTATACAAGTAAAGGTAGTCCTCGTATGAACGAGCAGATCGACCCTTCGAATTCCACCTCCGCCTCGTTTAACCGGCGATCGTTCGTCGGATTATCGGCGGGCATCGCGGCGGCGGCGACCACGGCCGGCGCGGCGCTCGCACAAGGCGAGGGCCTCGGTGCGCCGCACCCGCCCATCGTGCCCGAGAACGATCCCGCGATCGCCGTGAGCCGCCCGCAGATTCGGTACGGCACACGCACGATCGACTCGTACTATGCCGCGCCGCAAGCCGCGACGCGAACGACGCCGGGCGTCGTGGTCGTGCAAGCCATCTGGGGCATCGACGCGCAACTGCGCGACGTGGTTCGCCGGCTCGCGAAGGCGGGCTACATCGCCGTCGCGCCCGATCTCTATACGGGCCTCGGCGCTCCGAACGGCGACGGTGCCACCGACTTCGCGCCGTTCCGCGACGTTTCGGCAAAGCTCGCGGACGATCAAGTGGACGCGGATATCGCTGCCGCCGCCGACTTCATTCACTCGGGCGCCGGCGGCAAAGCCGAGAGGATCGGCGTCGTCGGATTCTGCATGGGCGGCGCGATCACGCTGCGACAAGCGGTCGACAATGCAAATAAGGTTACGTCGGTCGCCGTGTTCTACGGCAAAGTGCGTTACGGCACGACGAGCAACAACGGCGCGATCACCCCGATCGCGCTCGGCTACGCCGACGAGATCGCGACGCCGATGTGCGGCAGCTGGGGCGGTCGCGATACGAGCATTCTCGCCGACGACGTGCGTGCGCTCGATGCGCGGCTCACTACGCTCAAGAAGCCGCACGACTTTCGCGTCTACGACGAAGCCGGGCACGCGTTCTTCGACGATACGCGTTCGTCGTACGTCGCGACGGCCGCGACCGATGCGTGGACGCGCACGCTCGCGTTCTTCGCGCAAACACTGAAGGCGTAAATCCCGCCCCGAATGGCACTGCGCATCGTCCACTGTTCGGACGTGCATCTCGACACGGTGTTTCCGGAAACGCGCGGCGGCAACGCACGCCGCCGCGCGCTCGAAGATGCATTCGTCCGCATCGTCGATCTCGCGATCGAGCGGCAAGCCGACGTCTTCACGATCGGCGGCGACCTCTACGAAGCCGAACGCATCGGTCCGCAGACGACGCGATTCTTGTTCGAGCAATTCGAACGGTTCGGAAAGCCGATCTTCATCGCGCCGGGAAATCACGATCCACACATGCCGACGTCTCCGCTCGCGCGCGCGGATGTACCGTCGAACGTGCGCGTGTTCAACGAGGCCGCGTGGCGCGAATATCCGTTGAGCGAAACGGTGTCGCTTTATGGGTTCGGACATACGCCGGCCGAGCCCGGACGGCCGTTCGCCAATGCGAGATTCGAGCGCGGCGACGTGCGCGTGGCGATGGTGCACGGTAGCGACGAGCAACGCTGCCCGCCGAATAAGCGCGCGACCGCGCCGTTCACCATGGCCGAGGTCGTCGCATCGGGCGCCACGATTCTGCTCACGGGGCATTATCACGGCGGTTATATCGCGCGAGAACGTGGCAGGCCGCTCATCGTGTATGCCGGGTCGCCCGAACCGATCAAAGTCGGTGAATTGACGACGCACGGCGCCGCGGTCATTACGATTGCCGAAGGTCGCGTCGAGGCAGAACTCATCGGGATGGCCAAAACTCGGCTGATCGAAGTTTCCTGCGATGCGTTAGGCGCGGAGACCGATCGCGAAGTCGATGCGAAGATCGAAACATTGGCTGCCGCGTACGGCCCGAAGGATTACGTGCGTCTCCGGCTTCATGGAAGCGTCGCGCCGGGCGTTCGCATCGACGCTGCGGAGCTCGGCGAGCGGTTTGGATCTGCGATGGGGTCGCTCGAGATCATCGACGCGACGGTCGCACACGATTACGAAGCAATCGCCCGCGAACCAACGGTGCGTGGCCACGTCGTGCGCGATCTGCTCGCTTTGGGAGAAGATGGCAAAGCCGCCTTACGCTACGCGCTCGCGGCCTTCGACGGCACCGAAATCGCTCCGTGAAAATTCTCGAAGTCCATATCGATGGATTCGGCAAGCTCGTCGACCGCACGTTCACCTTCAGCCCGACATTAAACCTCATCGTCGGCGAAAACGAAGCCGGCAAATCAACGCTCTCTTCGGCGATCCTCGCGCTTCTGTATGGCTTGAATCGGGGCGAAAAAGAACGCTGGCGGCCATGGACCGGACAGCGTTACTCGGCACGGCTTACCTACGAACTCTCCGACGGCCGTAAATTCGAGGTGCAGCGCGACTTCGATCGCG
>CAZZUZ010000197.1:0-5826 GCA_964657315.1 Vulcanimicrobiota bacterium | reverse complement strand
AGATGCTCACGCTCGGCATGCAGCTCGCCGACGGGAACGGCGGCTGGAAGACGCCGGTCGTAGGCATCAGTTCGTACGAGCAGACCGGTTTCGACGATCTCATCGCCAAGCTCGAACTGCACCGCACGCTGGTGCTCGATTCCGAAGCCGGCCGCAAACGCCGAATTGCGATCGCGCGCTTTCGTCTCGAGAAGACGGCGGAGAACCTGCTCATGCAGCGCTTCGCGCGCGCGTCGGAACCGCACGCGATCGACTTTGCAGAACGCCTCGAACGCCACGACGGCGATCCCTACTCTCTCGCGACGGAACTCGTCGCGGCATCATTCGGAACGGAGTCAAGATGAGCGATACGATGGATCCGGCAGCGCGCGACGCGCGTGCGGCGGAGCGCGACTGGGAAGCGAACGAGGTCGCACAATTTCTTGCTAAAGCGCCCGAGCGTAAGGAACGTTTCGAAACGCTCGGCGATTTCCCGGTCAAACGCACCTACACGGCCGCCGACATCGCGGAGACGCCCCAGGACGATATCGGTCTTCCCGGCCGGTATCCGTTCACGCGCGGACCGTATCCGACGATGTACCGTTCGCGCAATTGGACGATGCGACAGATCGCGGGCTTCGGTACGGGCGAAGACACGAACGTCCGTTTCAAGTATCTGATCGCGCAGGGCCAAACCGGCATTTCGACCGACTTCGACATGCCGACGCTCATGGGGTACGACTCCGACCATCCGATGAGCGAGGGCGAAGTCGGGCGCGAGGGCGTCGCGATCGATTCGCTCGCCGACATGGAAGCGCTCTTCGACGGCATCGATCTCGAGAAAATTTCCGTTTCGATGACGATCAATCCGTCGGCGTGGATTTTGCTCGCGATGTACTACGTGCTCGCCGAGAAGCGCGGCTACGATTTCAATAAACTCTCGGGAACGATCCAGGCGGATATTCTCAAAGAATACATGGCGCAGAAAGAGTACATCTTCCCGGTGACGCCTTCGGTGCGCATCGTGCGCGACTGCATCACGTTCTGCGCGAAGAATCTCAAACGGTATAATCCCATCAACATCTCGGGATACCACATCTCCGAAGCCGGTTCGTCGCCGATTCACGAAGCGGCGTTCACGCTCGCGAATCTGATCGTGTACGTCGAAGAAGTGCTGAAAACGGGCATGAAGGTCGACGAGTTCGCACCCCGGCTCGCGTTCTTCTTCGTGTGTCAGGCCGACTTCTTCGAAGAGGTCGCGAAATTCCGCGCACTGCGCCGTTGCTACGCGAAGATCATGAAGGAGCGTTTCGGTGCGACCAATCCCGAGTCGATGCGCCTGCGCTTCCACTGCCAGACGGCGGCAGCTTCGCTGACCAAACCGCAATATATGGTCAACGTCATCCGCACGACGCTGCAGGCGCTCGCGGCGGTGCTCGGCGGCACGCAGTCGCTGCACACCAACGGCTACGACGAAGCGTTCGCGATTCCGACCGAAGACGCGATGCGCATGGCCTTACGCACCCAGCAAGTCATCGCCGAAGAGAGCAACGTCACGCAAGTCGTCGATCCGCTCGGCGGGTCGTACTACGTCGAGTCCCTGACGACCGATTACGAAAAGGCGATCTTCGAGATCCTCGACGAGATCGACGAACGCGGCGGTACGCTCAAGCTCATCGAGGAGGGTTGGTTCCAAAAGCAGATCGCGGACTTCGCCTACGAGACGGCACTGCGCAAACAGTCGGGCAGCAAGCCCGTCATCGGCGTCAACCGGTTCAAAGACGACGTGCCCGATCCCAAGATCGAAACGCATCCCTACGACAAGACGACGGCCGACCGGCAGATCTCACGTACGCAGCGCGTGCGCCGCGAACGCGACGCCGCGACCTTCGACGCGCTCATGGAGAAACTCGTCGAAGTCGCCAAGGACGATTCGCAGAACATCATGCCCGTCACGATCGATCTCGTGCGCGCCGGAGCGACGATGGGCGACATCGTCGAAAAACTCAAACTGGTGTGGGGCACGTTCCGCGAGACGCCGGTCTACTAAGGCGTGATCGCCGCATCGGAGCTGATCGATTGCGCGAACGTGATCGTCGCCCGAAACGGCGACCGCAGCGGCGCGGGCCGGCTCACCCTCGATCGTCCCGAACGCATCAACGCGCTCACGCCCGCGATGGCGGCATGCATCGCATCGCATCTCGAGGCGTGGGCGAACGACGACGCGGTCCGTGCGGTCGTCCTGGACGGCAACGGTGCGCGCGGCTTCTGCGCGGGCGGCGACATCCGGATGGTCCGCGAGAGTTCGATCGCACGCGACGGCGCGGCGGAGGCGTTCTGGGCCGCCGAATACCGGCTCAACGCGTTCATCGCGGAATACCCGAAGCCGGTCGTCGCGATGCTGCGCGGAATCGTCATGGGCGGCGGCGTCGGCCTGGGCTGTCACGCGCGGTTTCGCATCGTATCCGAGACGTCGCTGCTCGCGATGCCCGAAGTGAAGATCGGCTTCATTCCCGACGTCGGTAGCACATATCTCCTCGCTCGTGCGCCGCGCGAACTCGGTACCTATCTGGCACTGACGGGCGAAGCCGCGGGCGCCGCCGATGCGATCGCGCTCGACCTCGCCGATGCGTTCGTGCCCGACGCCGAATTCGAACATCTCACGCACGCCATCCTTGCGGCGAACGATCTCAGCGAATCCGGCATCGTGATGGCGATCGATCGCTTCTGCGTTCCCGCAGGCTCGGGCAAACTCGAAGAACGTGCGGGTCTCATCGAATGCGCCTTCGCACACGATCGCGTGGAAGACATTCTTGCCGCGCTCGACCGCGACGGGTCCGCATTCGCACGCGAGACGGCGGCCCGCATTCGCGCGAACGCGCCGACGGCCGTGAAGGCGACGCTGCGCGCCTTGCGCGAGGTGCGGGCGAACGGCGACGATCTGCGCGCCGCACTCGAACGCGAGTTCGCCATCATGTCTCGCCTCCTGCGAGAGCCCGATTTTTCCGAGGGTATCCGCGCGCAGATCGTCGACAAAGATCGCGCGCCCGCTTGGAATCCGGCCCGGCTCGCCGATGTAAGCGACGCCCGCATCGACCGGCTCTTCGACTTCCGACGGTCGTAAAGCGATCGTTTAGACTTAGGACCGTGTCCGGAACGTTCGAACCCGCCGAGGTGGCCGCGGCCCTGCGCGTGAGCATTCGGCTACTCGTCCACCGGCTGCGCGATCTGCGCACGGGTACGCTCAGCCTGCCCGAAGTCTCCGTCCTCTCGCGGCTCGACCGCGGCGGCGCGGCGACCGCGACGGCGCTCGCGAAAGCCGAGCAGATCAGTCCGCATTCGATCGGCGCGGCGATCGCATCGCTCGAATCGCGGGGTTTCGTCAAGCGCGGCCCCGACGCGCGGGACGGCCGCCGCGTCAGCGTATCGCTTACCAGGGCCGGCTTCGAAGCGCTCGACGACAGGCGAGGCGCGAAACTCGAACGGCTCGTGCGGGCGCTCTCGAGCGGCTCTTCCGAAGCGGAACTGCGGCGGCACGCCGCGGTCGCGCCATTGCTCGAGCGATTGGCGGAACGGGTTTGAACTACAAATGGATCGCGCTGACCAATACGACGATGGCGGTTTTCATGTCGGCGCTCGACGGTTTGATCGTCATCGTGTCGTTGCCGGCCATCTTTCGCGGAATCGATCTCGACCCGCTCGCGCCGGGCAACGTCGGCTATCTGCTGTGGATGATCATGGGTTATCAGCTCGTGCAAGCCGTCTTCGTGCTCACGCTCGGCCGGCTCGGCGACATGTACGGACGCGTGCGCATCTACAATACCGGCTTCGTCGTCTTCACGATCGCGTCGCTGCTGCTCTCGTTCGACCCGTTCGACGGGCCGCGAGGCGCGCTCTGGCTCATCGGCTGGCGCATGGTGCAGGCGTTCGGCGGATCGATGCTCACCGCGAATTCCGCGGCGATCCTCACCGACGCGTTCGGACCGAACGAACGGGGATTCGCTTTAGGAGTGAATCAAATCGCAGGACTCGCCGGACAGTTCCTCGGCCTCGTTGCGGGCGGCTTTCTCGCGATCGTTCATTGGCAGGCGGTTTTTTGGGTCAACGTGCCCGTCGGCGTCGCGGGCACGCTCTGGGCGTATCGCAAACTGCGGGAGACGAGCAGCGGTACGCGCGCGCCGATCGATTGGCCGGGCAATCTCACGTTCGCGAGCGGCCTCGGCGCCGTACTGGTCGGCATCACGATCGGCATCCAGCCCTACGGCTCGCACGCGATGGGCTGGACGAATCCCGCGATCGACGCGCTGCTCGCGGGCGGCGTCGCGCTGCTCGGGCTCTTCGCGTACGTCGAATCGAGAGTCGCTGCGCCGATGTTCCGTTTGAGCCTTTTTCGCATTCGCGCGTTCGCCGCCGGCAACGCCGCGTCGCTCGCGGCAGCGATCGCACGCGGCGGCATGCAGTTCGTGCTGATCATCTGGCTGCAGGGCATCTGGCTGCCGCTGCACGGTTTCACGTTTGAAGAAACGCCGCAGTGGGCGGGGCTCTGCATGCTTCCGCTCAGCGCCGGTTTCCTGATCGCGGGCCCGCTTTCCGGACGGCTCTCCGACCGCTTCGGCTCGCGGGGCTTCACGACGGCGGGCGCATCGCTCTTCGGGCTCTCGTTCGTCGGTTTGATGCTCTTGCCGATCGACTTTTCATACGCGGGCTTCGGCGCGCTGATCTTCGCGGCGGGTATCGGCGTCGGGATGTTCGGCGCGCCCAACACGGCGGCGATCATGAGCAGCGTGCCCGCAGCCGACCGCGGAGCGGCCTCGGGCATGCGTTCGACGTTCGTGAACGCCGGCGCGTCGCTTTCGGTCGGGCTCTTCTTTTCGCTGATGATCGCGGGGCTCTCCGCGCATCTGCCGCAGACGCTCGCCGCCGGCCTCGCGCGGCAAGGCGTGTCCGCGGCGGACGCACACCGGATCGCGACGCTTCCGCCCGTCGCGTCGCTCTTCGCGGCGTTTCTCGGCGTCAATCCGATCCGCGAACTGCTCGCGCCGGGCGGCGTGTTCGCCGCGTTGCCGGTCGCGAACCGGCGCGTACTCACGGGCCAAGAGTTTTTTCCGAACCTGATCTCCGCGCCGTTCCATCACGGACTGATCGTCGTCTTCATGTTCGCGGCCGTGCTGTCGTTGTTCGCCGCCGTCGCCTCGTATTCGCGCGGGTCGCGGGTGTCCGCGGGAGCGGCCGCGCAGAGATAACGCGAAAGGAGACCAACGCATGCCGATCTCCGTCGTCGACGACCGGGCAGCGCTCGTCGTCATCGATCTCCAAAAGGGCTTCACGGGCCTCGCCGGCGTCGAGTCGACCGCGTGTTTCGCGCACGAACTCGAGTACGACGGCGTGCTCGCGATCGACGCGATGACCGATACCGATGCGACAGATTCTAGAGAAGGTCCGATAACATGAACGTCGTCGAGCGTTTTTTCGAAAAGTTGCTGTGGAGCAGCCGGCTGCTGACGATCGTCGCCGTGCTCGCGAGCATCGTGCTCGCGATCGTGATGTTCTACATCGCGACCGTCGACGTCGTGTCGCTCGCACATTCGGTGTTCGGCTACGCGTCGCTCGATGAAGAGACGCGCAAGCACGTGCACGCGTCGATCGTCGCGCACGTCGCCGAGATCGTCGACGGCTATCTCTTCGCGACGATCCTCATCATCTTCGGGCTCGGCCTCTACGAGTTGTTCGTGAGCAAGATCGACGCGATCGAGAATTCGTTCATCGCCCCGCGCGTGCTGCTCATCCGCAGCCTCGACGACCTCAAGGAACGTCTCGCGAAGGTCGTCTTCTTGATCCTCATCGTAC
>CAZZUZ010000196.1:0-5831 GCA_964657315.1 Vulcanimicrobiota bacterium | reverse complement strand
GTCCTCGCTTCGTTACGGAGCATGCATCGGTACGGCGCGACGCACGTCGGCGTCGCGACCGACCGCGTCATCGAATCGTTTCGCAACGCGCTCTGGCCCACGTACAAAGACGGCACGGGCATCGAACCCGACCTGCTCGCGCAGTTCCCGCTGCTCGAAGAAGCGATCGAGGCCGCGGGCATCGCGCTGTGGCCGATGGTCGAGTACGAAGCCGACGACGCCCTCGCCGCCGCCGCCGTCAAAGCCGCCGAAGATCCGCGCGTGGACTGCGTCTACATCTGTACGCCCGACAAGGACCTCGCGCAGTGCGTGCGCGGCACGCGAATCGTGCAGTTGAACAGGCGCGCGCGCACCGTCTTCGACGAGGCCGGGATCGTCGCGAAGTTCGGCGTATCGCCGCCGAGCATTCCGGATTATCTGGCACTCGTCGGCGATGCGGCCGACGGCTACCCGGGCCTGCCGGGCTGGGGTGCGAAATCGACCGCGACGGTGCTCGCGGCGTACGGGCACCTCGAAGACATTCCGGAGAATCCGCTCGACTGGCGCGTGCCCGTAGCGAACCGGGCGAAGCTCGGCGATGCGCTCCGGCGCGATCGCGACCGTGCCTTTCTCTTTCGCGATCTCGCGACGCTGCGCACCGATATCGCGCTCTTCGACGACGTCGATTCGCTGCGCTGGGACGGCGCGCCGTAGATCCGCGGTTCCCGCGAGACACAAAATCACCCCGCCGGGCGTATCGAAGGTGCGATGACACCCCATACCACCCCGCGCCGAAAGCGCGCGAAGACGGCCGAGTCCAAGGCCCACGATCGGCTCGTGTACTTGGAGATGGCCGGCTACTACGGCCTCATCGGCGCGGCCGGAGTCAGCGCTCTCTTTCTGCGCTGACCGAAACGCTCGCGGGCGCGGCGACGATCAGAGTCTGGCTGCCGATGACGCGCCGTCCGGTCGTACTCTACAGCGCGCAATTCGTGCAACCGGATCCAGATTGCTTTTTGCCTGCTCAGACCGTCGATGTTCGAACGCACTCAATAAAAGTCGCCATCGCGGACGTCGGGCTCGGAAGCGAGGCAACGCTCACTCCGCCGTCGCGGCCGGTGCCTCGGCCTTCGGGCGCTTGAGGAGCAGGATCGCCGGCACGAGCAAAAACGTCACGTAGGCGGCGTCGCGGCTGGTGTCCGCATAGCCGAGCACCTGCGCTTGATTCGCGACGACAGCCGTGAGTGACGCGATTGCTTGCGGCGTATCCGCGCCGCCGTTTGAATCCTCGTACGATACCACGGGCGCGCGATCGGCCGTAATGCCTGCGGCGAGCGCGGTTTGATGCGCCGCTGACGAGCGGTCGAGCAGCGTGATGAGAAGCGCGGTTGCGAGACTGCCCCCGAGCTGCCGGCACAGGTTGAACATCGCGGACGCCTTGGGCACTTCGCGCGGCGGTACGCTACCGAAGACGACGATGGAGAGCGGCACGAATACTTGCGAGAGTCCGAGTCCGCCGACGATCAGGCCGACCGCGAACGTGCCGAAGTCGGAGACGGGTGTCGTAACGCCCGCGATCAGCAGATTCGAGATGCCGATCATGATGAAACCGATTGCGATCTGTATGCGCGGATCGACCTTGCCGCCGGTCGCGAGCCGGGCTGCGAGCGGTGCGAACAGCAAGATCGGCGCGGCGCGCATCGTCAGCAACTCGCCCGAGAGCGTCGAGGTGAATCCCAGCGGCCCTTGCGCGTACTGCGGCAGCGTGACGAGCGTGCCGAGCAGCGTGATGCCGAGCGCGACGCCGAGCACGCAGCCCGCCGCGACGGTTCGATAATTGAAGATCCGCAAATCCACGATCGGCGATTTGGCGACGAGCAGCTCCCAAATGAGAAAGCCCGCGATCGACGCGACCCCGACGACGCTCAAATACACGATCGTCGAGTCGCCGAACCAGTCTTTTTCCTGACCTTGATCGAGCACGTACTGCATGCAGCCCAGGCCCGCCGCGAGCAGCAGCAGCCCGACGCCGTCGACCGGCAATACCTCCGGATCCTCGGGGTTGCGTAGGAAGATGAAGGTCAACGTCGCCGCGACGATGCCGACGGGCAGATTGACAAAGAAGCACCACTGCCACGAGAGGTTGTCCGTGATGAGGCCGCCGAGCAGCGGTCCGATCGTCGGCCCCATGATCGCGCCGATCGCGAAGATACCCTGCGCGGCGCCCTGCTTGTCGTCGGGATAGCTCTCGCGCAAGATCGACTGCGCCTGCGAGAGCAGTCCGCCGCCGCCGGCGCCCTGCACGATTCGCCAGAGGACGAGCGACACGAGATCGTGCGAGAGTCCGCACATGAGCGACGCGAACGTGAACACGGCGATCGACGTGAAGAAGTACTGCTTGCGCCCGAAGCGTCGCTGCAGCCACGGCGAGAGCGGAATGACGACGACGTTGGCCACGATGTAGCCCGTGACGATGAACGTGCCTTCGTCCTGCGACGCCCCGACGTTGCCTTGAATATTCGGCAGCGCGACGTTGACGATCGTCGTGTCGATGATCTCCAGCAGCGCGGCGAGGATGACGGCGAGCGTTACCGCTACGCGCCGCATTCCGTACTCGATGACGTCGGTTCGTCCCATCGCGCCCTTCTACGTCTTCGAGGAGATCGTTTGTTTCATACCGGCACGACGCCAAAAACCCCGCCGCGACGCGACGGGGTCTTCGCAGCGGATTCGCTCGGAGCTATCGCTGCGAGACGAGCGAGGCGGGAACCTTGGCGCGCTTCGCGGCGTGCGGGCCGAGGCCGGCGTTGCCGATGTGCTTGAGGAGCTGCTGGTGTAGCGCGAATGCGCGCGTGGCTTTGGCGCGCCCCTGTCCCGCGATCGGCGTCTTCGCTTTCGAGAGCGCCATACGGGTGGATTCGCCGCCGAACGGATGGGCGACGATGCGATAGTCGAACGTTAGCGAGTTATGGCCGTTGCTCGTTTCGCGAACGTCGAATCCTTGTGCCGTGCGGTTCGTCACGTACAGGCCGCGCGTATCGCCTTGCGGCGTCGTGAAGACGAGATACGGCTGACGCGTCGAGATCACCGAAGCGAACGACGGGTCGAGGTTGACGTGCGCGACGCCATTACGAAGGACGGCTTCGCCTTCGTCTTCGAGCGTCTCGCTCGCGTGCTTGGTCGCGTACATGTCGTACGACGCGCCGCCGGGCGCACGCTGTTTGACTAGCGTTCTGGTTTCACAAGGTGTCGTCGCGTACGGTACGTTACTTCCGCAATTCGTGTAGATCGCACCCGTGAGGTAAATGTCGCCGTTGATCTGCAGATCGCTCGAAGCGCGTTGGTTCGTAAAGACTTCGCCGCTGTTGTTTGCAGACACCGAACTCAAAACGGTCGAGATCGCAAGCGAGCCGCCCGTATTGCTGTCCTCGACGCCGGCAAAGGTCGTCACCGGCAACGGCCTCAACACGCCGGCGTCGAAGAGTTCGGTGCCGTCGGCCGTCGTATATGCCTGTACCGCCGGAAGGCCTTGCGTGTTAGCTTCCGACATGCCCTGAAGGCCGACGCCCGACGTGGAGTTTCCACCGAACGTGCCGATCCCGCCCGGACTATTGCTGTCCCCCACGATGCCGTAGGCGGCCTGACTTGCAATGTCAACCCCGACCACGGCCGCGAATGACGGCGTTTGCGCGTAGGCTTCGATGGCATCCGTCTGATCGCTGAAGGCATAGAGACCCAGACCGCCGCTGAGCCCTTCGATGTCGAGCGCGTCGCCGCCGTTTTCGCCGTAAATCTGCGCGCCCGGGCCGCCGCTGCTGTTGAGCGCGAGGAGCGAGGGATGCGAAGCGCTGAGCGATTCGGCTCCGACGCCGTACCCCGTCGTCGAGATGCCGACGGTCCCGATGCCGAAGGTCGAACCGGCGGCGTTGTATTCGCCGAGCACGCCGAACGGAATCTTGATCGACGCGTTTACGCTGGAGGCTACTTCGCCTTGAATGGCGCTGCCCGATGTCGCGTTTTGGAGGATGGTCTGCGCGCCGCCCGATCCGCTGGCGGCCGAGAGCGCCATCCGATGAACGGTCGCCGCACCGGCTCCGCTGCCGGCGAGTATGACGAATACGCCGAGTCCCGCGCCTAAGCGCGAGCGAACATGCATGAGCTTCATAAAAGTCTTCCTCAAAGAAATCGAGCAAGGTCGTGTTGTATAGGCACTCTGCCACACGGCCCTTACAAAGCAGCCCCCGCAGAGCGTACGCTTACCTTGCTCGACCGATCCGAGATTTTCCCGTTCGCCGCGCGGTGCGTGCGCGATCGCGGGTCGCGTACTAGGGCCGGACCCGCACGCGCCATTCGAAGGTTTTCGAAGCGCCGGGCGCGACGTACATCAGCCCCGGCTTGTCGACGAAGTCGCCGGTCAATCCGAGCGGACTCGCGTATCCGTACCACGGCTCGATGCAGACGAAATTTCCGCCGCGTTTGGACCACAAGCCCAACTGTTCGAACCCGTCCCACGCGATCTCGAGTGCCGGCGTTCCGGGCGCGCTATAGACGAGCGAACGGCTGCGAACGCCGTCCATGACGATGGCGTCCGCATCGAACAACCATGGATCGAGCGTGAGGATTCGGCCCGCAATCGGCGTCGGGAATCGGCGGGGGTCCAACAAGTTCTTGTCCAGACGCCGGATCGGTTCCGGTTCGTCTTGAGCGAACTCGAGCGTGTGGACGAGTTTGGAAACGCCGTCGGCGAGCGGCCAGCGAAACGCGGGATGCGCGCCGATGGAGGCGGGGAGCGTTTCGCTGCCCGGGTTACCGACCGTGAACGTCGCGGCAAACGTGTCGTTTTCGATCGCGTACCGGATCTGCAAGTCGAAGCGAAACGGAAAGTTCGCTCGCGTCTGTGCGTCGTCCGCGAGTAGCAGCGTGCATGCGCTCGCACCCGTTTCCATCCACGTAAAATCCAGATCCCGTGCGAAGCCGTGCCGGCCGAGCGCGTAGGTGTGCCCCGCGTGCTCGAATTCGCCGTTCGGCAATTCGCCCACGATCGGAAACAGCACGGGCGCGTGCTTGGGCCACGCGGGCTCCGCTTGCCACAGCATCTCGCCCGCGACGTCGTGCCGGATGGACGACGGTTCGGCGCCTTTGGTGAGGATCGTTGCCGAGAGATGCCCTGCGCTGATGCGGTGCTCTTGCATGAAGCGCCCCGTTCGACGGAGCGCGGAGGTTACACCGTTGCGGTTTCGAGCGCGCGCGGCACGAACGCGTTGGCGATGAGTTCGTAGGAACGCAGCCGCAGCGCGTACTCCGGCAAGATCGTCACGATCATCGCTTCGTCCGCGCCGTGATCTTCGGCCAGCGTTTCGAGGAGCTCGCGTACTTTCCCGGGCTCGCCGACCGCAACGCGGCGCGACCGCTTCGCCGACTCGAACTCGCCCGGGTCCCACGCGTGGCCGCGCGCTTCCGCGAGCGAAGGTACGGGCGACGAGAGACCGCGCAGGATGCGCGCCCGCCACAGCGCCGCCGGCAGAAACAGCTCTTGCGCTTCGTCGTCGGTCGGTGCCGAGATCGCCGCCGTCGCGATCATGAGCCGGGGCTGCGAACCGAGCGACGTCGCGCGAAAATGCCGGCGATAGAGCGCCGTAATGCCGGGTGCGTTCCCCGAGATGAAGTGGGCGTAGACGTACGGCAGTCCGAGGTCGGCCGCGAGCTGCGCGCCGTATTCCGAGGAACCGAGGATCCACGGCTCGGGCGAACCCTCGCCGCTCGGCATCGCGACGAGCGACGCGAACGGATGAGCGTCGGCCAGCGTTCCGCGCAGCCATCCGATCGTGTCGATGACTTGGCGCGGAAAGTCG
>CAZZUZ010000195.1:0-5838 GCA_964657315.1 Vulcanimicrobiota bacterium | reverse complement strand
TACGGCGGCGAGGACCCCGAACCGCGCGCCGCGAGCTAGGATGCGAGCGACTCGCGCACGGTATCGAGCGCCGCAGCCGCCGCGGCGGGATTCTTACCGCCACCCTGCGCGTGTCCGGGAGCGCCGCCGCCCTTGCCGCCGACGGTTTGCGCCGCGACGCGCATCAGCATGCCCGCGTTGACGCCCGCTTTCGTGAGGTCGTCGCTGACCGAAATGAAGAGCGAGACCGTCTCGCCGTCGACGCCCGCGAACGCGATGACGCCGCTGCCGAACTTCACGCGCAGCGCCGTCGCCAGCGACTTGATCGCGTTCGCATCGGCCTCGGAGACGACGGCCGCGATCAGTTTCTTGCCGTTGACGTCTTCGATCTTTTCGAGATAGGACGCGGCGTCGTTCGAGGCGAGCTTGGACTTTATGTCCGCGAGCGCGCGCTGCATGTCGCGCACGTCGGTCTGCAGCCGCTCGACGCGTTCCGCGAGTTCGGCGGGCTTGGTCGCGAGCGACTCCGCGAGCGAACTCACTAATTCTTGCTGACCGAGGGCGTACGATTCGGCGGCCTTCGAAACGACGGCTTCGATGCGGCGGATACCGCTGCCGATCGACGATTCGGAGAGGATGAGAAAGAGCCCGAGTTCGCCCGTGGTGTGGGCGTGCGTGCCGCCGCAGAATTCGACGGCCGGACCCGCGGCCACGACGCGGACCGCGTCGCCGTACTTCTCGCCCGCCATCGAGATCGCGCCCGAGAGCGCGGCTTCGGCGGGCGACATCACGGTCGTCGTGAGGTGATGATCGTCGCGGATCATCGCGTTGACGCGTGCGACCACGTCGCGCTTCTGGTCGGGCGAGAGCGCGCCCGACGGCGAACGGAAATCGAAGCGCATGCGATCGATGCCGACCCACGAACCCGCCTGCGAGACGTCGTCGCCGAGCACGTCCTTGAGCGCGCGCTGCAAGAGATGCGCGCTCGTGTGGTGCCGGCGGATCTCTTCGCGCCACGCGGGATCGACCGCAGCGTGCACGGTCGCGCCGACGGCGATCGTTCCGCCGCCGAGCAGCTTGCCGCGATGCGCGATCGCCTCGCCGAGAAACTGGGTGTCGACGACTTGGAACGTCACGATCGTGCCGTCGTCGCGAATGCATTCCAGCACGCCGCGATCGCCGATCTGGCCGCCCTTTTCTGCATAGAATGACGTGCGGTCCAAAATCAGCTGGACGTCGGCATCGTCCGAAATTTCGTTTACCGGTTGACCTTCGAGCAGGATCGATTTTACGACGCCGTCGGTTTCGAGCCCGTCGTAGCCCGTGAACTCGGATACGATCGCCGGCGCTTCGGCAACGGCGACCACGGCGCGTTTGTCACGCGCGTCGGCCTGCGCGCGTTCGCGCTGCTCCTTCATCGCGGCTTCGTAGCCGGCGAGATCGATCGCGACGCCCGCTTCGCCCGCAATCTCTTTGGTGAGTTCGCTCGGAAAGCCGAAGGTATCGTGGAGTTTGAAGACGTCGGAACCGGCCAGTTCTGCGCCCGACGCTTTCGCGGAGTCGAGCAGTCCCGTCAGCATTTCGCTGCCGCGTTCCAGCGTGCGGCTGAACGTCATTTCTTCGGTGCCGAGCGCCGACTCGATCTTGCCCATCGCCGCGCGCAGTACGGGATAGCCCGACTCGAGCGATTTGACGACGGCGGGCACGAGCGCGGTCAGGAAGCCCGCGGGATAGCCGAGCAGCTTGCCGTTGCGAATCGCGCGGCGGATGAGAAAGCGCAGGACGTAGCCGCGATCGGTATTGGACGGATAGACGCCATCGGCAATCAAGAACGTTACGGCGCGTGCGTGATCGGCGATGATCCGGCGGCGCACGATGCGTTCGGCAGCGGGCAGCGTCGTATGGCCGACGTTGGGCTGCGCGGCCACGACGTCGGCAAACAGATCGGTCTCGTACATCGACGCCTTGCCGTTGGCCACGGCGAGCAGCCGTTCGAAGCCGGCGCCGGTATCGATGTTCTTGGTCTTGAGTTCCTCGAGCGTTCCGTCGGCGGAACGATTGTACTGCTGAAAGACGAGGTTCCAGATCTCGACGTAACGATTGCCGAGATTGGGTCCCGTGTCTCCCGGCGAACTCGCGTACTGCGCGCCCGTATCGAAGAAAATCTCGCTGCACGGACCGCACGGCCCGGTCGGCCCCATGGTCCAAAAATTGTCCTCGTCGAAACGCGTGATGCGGTCCGGCGAAAGGCCGATCTCGCGTTCCCAGAGCGCCTGCGCGTCGTCGTCGTCCGTATGGACGGTAACGTAGAGTCTCTCGGGATCGAGCCCGAGCGTTTTCGTCAGATACTCCCACGCCCAGACGATCGCGTCGCGCTTGTAATAATCGCCGAAACTGAAATTGCCGAGCATCTCGAGGAACGTACCGTGACGTCCCGTTCGGCCGACGTTTTCGATATCCGATTTCGCACCCGCGACGCGCAGACAACGCTGGACGCTGACCACGCGCGAAGCCGGGGCCGGAACTTCGCCGAGAAACGCCGGGACGAACGGCTCCATGCCCGCGATCGTAAAGAGTGTTGTGGACATTTCGTCCGGGACGAGCGAAGCCGACGCCGCGTGCTTATGGCCCTTGGAAACGAAAAAGTCGACGAACGATCGCCGAAGTTCTAAACTGCTGAACGGCATGACGATGGAGAGATTCCGGGCGAGGCTCGCGAGTGCCTCGAAGGGCTCGCTACGGAGCGAGCTTACCTAAAGCCGTTTTCGAGTCTTCGTTGCCGCGCTTTTGTTCTGCGAAGCCGCCCCAATAGATGAGCGCCGCGAACGCGAGGGAGAAAATGGATAGGAGAATCCCGACGGTTTGAGCAGTCACGGCCCCAGTATACCCGGCAGACCCTCCGGGCGGGAGCGACTTAAGTCGTCCGCCCCTGCCGGGCGACGCCGCTCACTGTTCTTTGAGAACCTCGCGCAGTTTCTCGAGCGCCTTCTGCTGGAGGCGGGAAACGTGCATCTGCGAGACGTTGAGGCGCTTGGCGATCTCGGTCTGCGAGATCGACTCGTAAAAGCGCAAGAAGAGAATGATGCGTTCGCGCCGCGAGAGCACTTCGAATGCTTTCTCGAGATTCGCGCGATCGGGCAGACTCTCCAGCGCCGGATCGGCTTTGCCGATGTAGTCGGAAAGCGTCTGAGCGTTCTTGTCGCCTTCGCCGTTGACTTCGCTGTCGATCGATAGCAGGTTATAGGCTTGGCCGAGTTCCTGCGCTTCGAGGATCTCTTCTTCGCTCGCGTTGAGCTTCGCGGCGAGTTCTTTGGCCGTCGGAGAATGACCGAGTTGGACGGTCATCTTCTCGATCGCGCGATTGACCGCGAGATTGAGTTCCTGGAGTCGGCGCGGTACCTTGACCGCCCAGCCTTTGTCGCGAAAATAACGCTTGATCTCACCGACGATCGTCGGCGTCGCATAGGTCGTGAATTCGACGCCTCGATCGAGATCGAAGCGGTCGATCGCCTTGATCAGCCCGACCGTGCCGACCTGAATGAGATCGTCGAGCGCTTCGCCGCGGTTTGCGAACTTGACCGCGAGGTAGCGCACCAAATTCAAATGGGCGACGACGAGATCGTCGCGCCAGCGTTCTTGCTCGGGGCTGGACGCCTCGCGCGTCTGCGCGAGTTTCGCGAACGCATCGCGCGTGCGCGCGCGATCCCAGCGTTCTTCTTCCACGTGAGGAACCGGATCCACGCCTTGTTCTAAGCGCCGACGCGCTTGGTCATGACGAGTTCGGTCCCCGCCTGCGGATCGACGTTGTATTCGAGATGATCCATCAATGCCTGAATGAGAAAAATGCCCAAGCCTTCGCCTTCGACGGCAACCACGGGCGGATGCTTACCGGCTTCCGGCCGGTCGCGATAACGGCCGTCCCGCACGGCGATGACGAGCCGGTCGGTCGACGCATCGCAGGTGACGTCGATCGCTTCACTGCCGGCCGCCTGCGTGATGCAGATCGTGCAGGCTTCGGCTACGGCAAGTTTGAGGTCTTCGATCGCTTCGACGGAAAACGGAAGCCGATTTGCGATCGCGGCGACGGTGAGTCGTGCGACCGCAACGGAATCCGGGCGGCCCGGAATCCGGAGCTCGAACCGTCCGAGGAACTCGGAAGCAGGCTCCGGTGCGTTCATGCCAGCGCTTTCTTCGCGCTCGCTTCGTCATCGAAGATTCCGAAGATCTTGACGAGTCCGGTGATGTCGAAAATCTTCTTGATCTGCGGATTCGTGCAGACGAGATTGACGGTGCCCCCGTGTTCGCGCACGCGTTTGAGACCGCCGATGAGCACGCCGAGTCCGGTCGAATCGATGTAGCGCACTTTCTCGAGATTGATCACGAGATTGTAATGGCCTTGATCGATGAGCTCGGTAATCGCGTCTTTGACTTTGGGCGAGGTGTAAACGTCGATCTCGCCTCCGAGTTCGACGACGTACGCGTCGTCTTCCGACTCACGGACATGAACCTTGATATCCACTATTTCTCCTACGATTCGTCGAGGGCTCGTGCTTCACGGGCGAGCGTGCGTAGCCGTTCGCGCGTTCCGTCTCCGCCGGGGGTGAGGGCTAAGGCGAGGGACGCGCCCAAAAGTGCGCCGGTCAAAAGACCGGCCAGCATCTCCATGCGCTGCCGTACCATTAGCTTGACTTCTTAAGCGATGCGGCCACGCCCGCTACGAGCGATCCGACGGTGCTTGCCGTTTTCGTCGCGTTCGCCGCGACGACTTCGAGTTGGGCGACGGCGACGCCGAGGCGTGCGATCGTCGCATCCGCAGTATTGGCGATGCCGCCGACGTGCGTGAGCGTGGTCGCGACCGGTTCCGATAGAGCCGGAATCTGCCGGTCGATTTCGTCGAGCGTCTTTCCCACGCGCGCGAGCAGACCGCCCAAACGCAGACAGACGACGAAGACACCGATGCCCGCCAGCAGCGCGGCAATGCCCGCGCCGATCGGCAATAGGAGTGCCCAGTCGCTAGACGACGTCAAGAACGAACCTCCGACAAGTGGATTACCACGCCGCTCTCCCCCATACCCAAATCGGGCGGTACCACACGTAGCGCGGCAACACAAGAAGCGACGTCTTCCGCGAGCTCTTCGACGTCGGGCTCGCTCGTCAGCTTTCCGAACGAGAACCGAACGGTGCCGATCCGAGCCCAAAGGGGTCCTTTGAGAGCGGCGATGACGTGGCTCGGCTCGACCGCGCCCGCCGCGCAAGCGCTACCGGCCGACACTGCGGCACCGTCGAGGTCGAGGCGGGCGAGCACGTCCGGTGACGTGACCCCGCGAAAAGCGATGCTCGAAATGTTGGCGAGTCGCGGCGCATCGGCTGCGTTCACCGCGGCGTCCGGTACCGAGGCGAGGACGCGCGCCTCGAACCGGTCGCGCAGTGCGGCGAGCCTCTCGCGTTCGCCGGGCAGCTCTTCGACGGCGAGTTCGAGCGCTCGGGCGAATGCAACGATTCCGGGGACGTTTTCCGTCCCGGCGCGCAGGCCGGCCTCCTGACCGCCGCCGTGGACGATCGCGGAGACCGGCGTACCCGTGCGAACGTAGAGGATGCCGACGCCTTTGGGCCCGTAGAATTTGTGGCCGCTGAGCGAGAGCAGGTCGACGCCCAATTCGCGGACGTCGAGCGGAAGGCGGCCCGGCGTCTGCACGGCGTCGGTATGGCAGAGCACGCCGCGCTCGTGCGCGATCTTCGCCAACGCCCAGACCGGCGCGATCGTTCCGATCTCGTTGTTGGCGAGCATGATCGTCGCGAGCACGGTCTCCGGCCGCAGCGCCGCCGCGAACGCGGCCGGGTCGACGCGGCCGGCAGCGT
>CAZZUZ010000194.1:0-5848 GCA_964657315.1 Vulcanimicrobiota bacterium | reverse complement strand
CTCGCGTACGGCGTCGATGAAGACGGCCGCGAGGGCCTCGTCGCCGATCTCTCGGAAGACGGTCAGCGCGTCGTCGTGGCCAAAGGCGGTCGCGGGGGGCTCGGCAATCAGCACTTCGCGACGGCATCCCGCCAAGCGCCGCGCTTCGCCGAAAAGGGTGAACCCGCCGAGACCGCCACGCTTCGGCTCGAGCTCAAGCTGCTCGCCGATTGCGGCGTCGTCGGCCTGCCCAACGCCGGAAAGTCGACGCTGCTCTCGGTCGCCTCCGCTGCCCGGCCGAAGATCGCGGACTATCCGTTTACGACGCTCGAGCCGCAGCTCGGCGTGGTGCGCCTGGGCCCCGAAGAATCGTTCGTCATGGTCGACGTGCCGGGCCTGATCGAAGGCGCGCATGCGGGCTCGGGCCTCGGCGACCGCTTCCTGCGGCACATCGAACGCACGCGGGTACTCGTGCACCTCATCGACGGCACGCAATCGCTCGAAGAGATCCTAGCCGCGAAAGCGACCATCGACAACGAACTCGCGCTGTGGAACGAAAAGCTCGCGCAGCGTCCGACCATCGTCGTGATCTCCAAGCTCGACGTGCCCGAAGCGCGCGAGCATTTCGAAGCTCTGCGCGCGGATCTGCCCGGCCTGCGTGGTATCTCGGCTGCGACCGGGGACGGCGTGCGAGAGTTACTTTTTGCCGCCTACGCGACGATCCAGACGACGCCGATGCCCGAAGTCGTCGAAGCGGAACCGCCGCGCATCGTGCTCACGCCGCGCGAAGCGTTCGAGATTTCGATCGCGGACGACGGCGCCTACGAGGTCTACGGCGAGCGCGTCGAACGTTTGGCGGCGATGACCGATTTCGACACCGACGAGGGCCTGGGCCGCTTCGAGATGATCCTCGGCAAGATGGGCGTGGACAAGAAGCTGCGCGAACTCGGCGCCAAGGACGGCGACACGGTGCGCATCGCGGGTCACGAGTTCGACTACTCGTGAACGCGACCGCGAAGTTCTATCTGGCGTTTTTCGCCGTTCTCGCCGTGCTCGTCGCGGTCAGCTTCGCGCTCGGATATCGCGCCGGATTCGACAAAGCGACGCGCGACGCGCACGCACGCGTGCCGTACAAGACCTCGATCACGAACCGCTCGTGAAGATCGGCCTGTTCGGCGGCACGTTCGATCCGGTTCACAACGCGCATCTCTTCGTCGCCGAGGCGTCGCGCGTGGAGCTCGGACTCGAACGCATCCTTTTCATGCCGACGCGCGGACACCACTATCGTAGCGAAGCCGCCGCACCGATCGAAGCGCGGCTCGCCATGCTGCGCGGCGCGCTCGCGAGCAACCCGCACTTCGCGATCGACGAGACCGATCTCGACCGAACGGCTACGGGCTACACCGCCGACCTCATGCCGCGCATCCGCGCGAAATATCCGGGCGACGAACTGACGTTCATCGTCGGCGGCGACTCGCTCGTGGATTCGCCGTGGCAGCGCTTCGACGCGGTCCTCGCGAACCTACAAGGCTTTGCCATCGCGCCGCGCGCCGAGAAGGCGCCCGAACGCGTCGAGAAGTTGATGGCCACGCTCGATGCGCAGCAGCGTGCGAAGCTGCGCGTGCTCGATCTGCCCGCGCTCAACGGCTCGGCAACGCTCGTGCGGGCGCAGCTCGCGCGAGGCGGTTCGATCCGTTACTTGGTTCCCGAGTTCGTCGACCGCTACATCGAACGCGAGGAACTGTATCGTGCGCACTGACCGCGCGAGCGCCGGAACGCAGTTCGGCGGCGTCGATGCGAACGAACTCGCGCAGACCTACGGCACGCCGCTGCTCGTCATCGACGGCGAACGCCTCGATGCCGCGATCGCGTCGTTCGCGGACGCGCAACGGCACTTGGGCATCGAGGTCTCGTACGCTGGCAAGGCGCTACTGGTCGTAGCGATCGCGCGCCGCATCGCTCGCGCCGGCCTCGGCATCGACGTGTGCTCGCTCGGCGAACTGCTCACGGCCGAACGTGCCGGCGTCGCGCCTGACAAACTCACGCTACACGGCTGCGGCAAGACGGAAGAAGAACTGCGGGCGGCCTGCGACGGCCGCGTCGGCCGCATCGTCGTCGACGGCCTCGACGAGATCGCGCGCCTCGCGGCGGCCGCGCGCGTCGGCGGATGCGAGGCGCGCGTGCTGTTGCGCGTCAACACCGGCCTCGAAGCGCACACGCACGCCTACGTGCGCACGGGCGGCGAAGATTCGAAGTTCGGCATTCCGTTCGAGACGCTGGACGCGGCGATCGCCGCGGTCGCTTCGGCGCCGGCGCTCGAACTCGCGGGCGTCCACTCGCACATCGGCTCCCAGATTTTCGAAGCGGGCGCTTTCGTCGAAAACGTTCCGCTCGCGCTGCGTGCCTATGGAGCCGTGCTCGCCGCCGCTCCCGCGGCGCGAACGGTCGTGCTCGGCGGCGGATTCGGCGTGGATCCGCATCCGGGCGGCGAGCGGTTCGACGTCCCGGGCGTGCTCGCACTCGTCGCCGCGACGCTGGCGCGCGAAGCCGCCGTGCGCGGCTTACCGTCGCCCTCGATCGGGATCGAGCCCGGCCGCGCCATCGTCGCCGAAGCCGGGACGTCTCTGTATCGCGTCGTCGCGGTCAAGCAGAACGGCAGCCGCCGCTTCGCAATCGTCGACGGCGGCCTCGCCGACAATCCGCGGCCCGCGCTGTACGGAGCCTACCATCATCCGGCGCTGGCGAGCCGCGCATCCGCCGCCGAGCCCCGCGAGTTCTCGATCTGCGGGCGATCCTGTGAGAGCGATGCGCTCGTGACCGCAGCGCTGCCGGCCGACCTTCAAACGGGAGATCTGCTCGCGCTCGGAACGACGGGCGCGTACACGTTCAGCATGGCGAGCAACTACAACCGGTTCACGAAACCCGCCGTCGTCGTCGCAGAAGGCCGGCAACATCGCGAAATCGTGCGCCGCCAACGGGTAGAAGACGTCCTCGGCGATGATGTCGACGATGAACGCTGAGCGCCGCGAAGCGGAACGGAAAGCGAAAACGATTTACCGGTTATGTTTCTCGGACGGCCAATTGCCGACGAAGCATATACAAAGGACGCTTCCGTTTCATATACTGGGCGCACGAAGACCATGCGCGTTTTACATGCTTTGGTGCTCGCGAGCATCTCGCCGCGGCGCCACGAACTGCTCGGATCGCTTGGAATCGACGTGCGCGTCGTGCCGAGCGACGTCGTCGAGGGCCCACGTCCGGAACTTACCGCGCTCGAGCTCGCGCGCACGTATGCGGCCGCAAAAGCCGATGCCGTGACCGTTTCCGCGCCGTCGTCGCTCGTGGTCGCGGCCGATACCGTCGTCGATCTCGACGGCGAAGCGCTCGGCAAGCCGCACGATGCGGCGCACGCACGTTCGATGCTGCGCGCGCTTTCGGGTCGCGAGCATCGCGTGCACACGGCTTACGTCGCGATCGACGGTCCGTCGAATGTGCGCGTCGCGTCGAGCGTGACGACCGCCGTTCGCTTCGCCGCACTCGACGACGAAACGATTTCACGCTATGTCGACAGCGGCGACCCGCTCGACAAGGCCGGTGCGTACGGCATCCAAGGGCCGGGCGCAGGGTTGGTGGAGCGGATCGACGGCGACTTTTATACCGTGATGGGCTTTCCGCTCGGCGACTTCATCAGACGCCTTCCCGAACTCGGCTACGTCCTTCCGGCGAGGACCTCGCGCGCGGCGCCGGCCTCAGCGGAACTGACGCGGGCGTGAGCAACTTCGTCGGCACCGTCCGCTCGACGCTGAGCCCGGACGTCGGTCTCGACCTCGGCACGGCCAATACGGTCGTGTACGAGCGCGGCGCGGGCGTCATCGTCAGCGAGCCGTCGGTCGTCGCGGTCGACATCCGTTCCGACGAGATCATCGCGATCGGCCGCGAGGCCAAGGACATGGAAGGCCGCGCTCCCGATCGCATCCGCATCGTGCGCCCGCTCCAACGCGGGACGATCTCGGATTTTCGCGCCGCGCAGACGCTCGTCGCCCGCCTGGTGGACCGGGCTCTGGCTTCGCGGCCGCGAATCGCGCCGCGGCTGATCGCGTGCATCCCCGGCTGCGCGACCGACATCGAATGCAAGGCCGTCGAGCAAGCCGTCCGTGCTGCCGGGGCCTACTATACGAACTACGTGCCGCAAGCGGTTGCGGCCGCGGTCGGCGCGGGCATGGACGTCATGAATCTTCGCGCGCAGATGATCGTCGATATCGGCGGCGGCACGACCGAGATCGCCGTGCTCGGTACGGCGGGCGTCATTCGCCTGGCGTCGTTGCAGATCGGCGGCGACGTCTTCGATACCGCAATTCAGAAGCGGCTGGCCGCCGAGCGTTTCGCGATCGGCTTGCCCACGGCCGAGCGCCTGAAGATGGAAATCGGCTTCACCGGCCGCCCGCGCAAAGCGACGGCCCTCGCTAGCGGCATCGACGCCGACTCGCTCGCGCCGCGCACGCGTGAAGTGAGCGCGGAGATCATCGGCGAAGCGATGGAAGACGGAATCGAACGCATCATGCGTGCCGTGTGCGGCGTACTCGAATCCGTGCCGCCGGACGTGGCCTCGGACTTGATCGAGAGCGGCATCACGCTTTCGGGCGGCGGAGCGCTCATCGCAGGGCTGGCGGGCCAGATGGGCGGCCGCTTCGACATCCCGACCGTCGTCGCCCACGACCCGCTCACGTGCGTGGCTCGCGGCGCGGGCGAGATCCTGGGTTCGCCAACGTTACTCGAAGCGGTCCGGCCGCACGCCGACCGTTTCACGAGGTGGTACCAATCTTTACGTATCGGGATGAGAGAAAGCTATTCACCGTAATCGGTGCCGTGATCGTCGCGGCGCTGGTCGCTCTCATCCAACTCAACGCAGCAAAATCCGGTAAACCGAGCATCATCGCCGTCGCGGTCACGAGTACGGTCGTGTTCGCACAGGAAGCCGTCGCCTCGATCGGAGACGGCGCGCGGGGCCTGGGCACGACGCTCGGCGACGCGCCCGACCTCTACCGGCGCAACGGCGAACTCAAGAGCGAGAACGACTCGCTCGTGCGCGAGAACGAACGGCTGCGCGATCGGCTTTCCGAAGAACCCGACGTACGCGCGATCCTCGACGCCGAAGCCGTCCGGCCGGGCATCGTCGCCAATACGGTCGGCTTCGACCCGGAAAACGCGTCGCGTTCGATCACGATCGACCGCGGCAGCGACGCCGGCGTCCGCCGCGACATGGGCGTGATCGACGCCGACGGCGTCGTCGGCCGCGTCGTCGCGGTCGAGCCGTCGACCGCCACGGTTCTGCTGGTCACGGACGTCGCGAGCAAGGTGCCGGCGATCGTACAGCACGGCCGCTGGTGGGGCATCGCGACGGGCACCAACTCGCGCATCCGCATGCAGTACGTCTCGCAGGACGCGAAGCTCAAGCGCGGCGACCCCGTGGTGACGGGCGCGGGACGATCGTTTCGCGCCGGACTGCTGATCGGCAAGATCGCGAAAATCGATCATCCCGACGGCGCGCTCTATCAGAGCGCGATCGTCGAGCCGGCCGTCGCGTTCGGCCGCCTCGAGCACGTCGTGGTGCTCGGCGGCGATGCGGCGCCGCAACGTACCTTCCCGAACGTCGACGGCTCGCCGGCGCCCAGTGATCCCGCGCCGTAGGTCGACCGACGCCGAGATCGCGCGGACGCGAATTCTCTGGGCCGCGAACAAGCCGGCCGAGACGACGTCCGCGCCGGCGTACGTGCCCGATCCGCCCGCATGGTGGATCCTTGCCATCGCGGTCTTTGCGGCGCTGCTGCTGCAGTCTTCGCTGCACGTGGGCAGCCTGTTTGCCGGGGAC
>CAZZUZ010000193.1:0-5861 GCA_964657315.1 Vulcanimicrobiota bacterium | reverse complement strand
ACTCGGACCCGTGACGGCGCTGGTCAACAACGCCGGCATCACGGGCGGCTCGTCGCTCGTGGCAGACGTGCGCGCCGATATGCTCGCACGCGTGTTCGCGGTCAACGTCGCCGGTTCGTTTCTCTGCGCGCGCGAAGCGATACGCCGGATGGCGACGTCGCGCGGCGGCGCGGGCGGAGCGATCGTCAACGTCTCGTCGCTCGCGGCGCGCATCGGCGGCGGCGGCGAGTGGGTTCACTATGCGGCGACCAAAGGCGCGATCGATACGTTCACCCGCGGGCTCGCCAAAGAAGTCGCTGCCGACGGAATTCGCGTCAACGCCGTATCGCCCGGCATCATCGATACCGGTATCCACGCGACGAGCAGCGTGCCCGATCGGCTGAGCGTGATGGTGCGGGGCGTGCCGCTGGCTCGCGCCGGCAGCGCGGACGAAGTCGCGCATGCGATACACTGGCTGCTATCGGAAGACGCGGCCTACGTTACGGGGTCGATTCTCGAGATCGGCGGCGGGCGCTAGCCGCGGTCGTTTTGCCGGGCCGTCTCGAAATGGTCGTACATCGTGTCTCCGAACATCTTGGCCAGAAAGTACGGATAGAACGAGTCGATCGTCGCGTCGAGGAGATTGGTCAGGCTCCGGAGTTCCGCGTCGGTCGGCATCGGGAGCCGGTCGGTGGGCAGGAACATCGCGTGATCGATCGCGCGAATCCAGACGATCGCAGGATCGTGATGATCGTAATGAATCAGCGCGCCGCGCGTCTCGGTGATGTTGGGATACATCACCTGCGAGACGACGTGGAACGACTCGATCGTGCGGTCGAAATTTCGGTCGGCCGAATCGAAGCCGATGCCTTCGCGATCGTCGCGGACGCCCTTGAGCAGCGCGTCGGTGAGGTGCGTCGCATAGTACGCTCCCAAACGAATGGCCTGGCGTTCGGCCGTGGCGTCGAAGAGGGTGTCGAATTCGCGTACGCCGGAGTCGGCCGTGCGCATGACGAGGTGCATCACCGTATAGGCGAGACATTCGGAGAAGACGTCCGTGCCTTGCGTCTGCAGAATCGGGGCACGCTTCTCCCCCCGATAGAGTCCTCCGTGCCAGCAGTTCCGTGCGTAGATGCGCAGCGGCGCCGAGTACAAGATCGCGCGGATGCGATCGGGGACGAGCACATCTTCGAACGTGTCGGGGATCCGCAGCATACCTTCTCCGCTCCGTTTCAGAGTAGCCGGACGACGGCTCTATTCCAGTCGGGCCAGTCGTGTCCGTTAATGCCTTGCCAGATTTCGGTGTGGTGCGGAATGCCTTTTTCCGTGAGTACGCGGTCGAAGCGGCGGTTGTCGGGCGCGAGCGCGTCGTATTCACCCGTAGCCAGAACCCACTCGACGTGTTTTAGCCGCTCGACCCAGCCGCCGTCCATGTTTTCGATGAAATCGACGGGCGAATTATAGTAAGCGGTGTCGTCCCAGTAGCCGTCGGTGAAGCGGCGGACGTCGTACACGCCCGAGAGGCAGACGGCCTTGTCGACGATGTCCGGATGACGCGCGGCGAAATTCGCGGTGTGATAGCCGCCGAAGCTGCAGCCGAAGACGCCGAGGTCGTCGCGTTTGGAGCGATCGCGAACCAGCGGTACGACTTCTTCGAGAAGGTAACGATCGTACTGCTCGTGACGCCGGCCGCGGTTGACCGGAGCCGTGCCTTCGTCGTACCAGCTTTCCGTGTCGACGGAATCGACCGTGAAGAGTTGCAGGTAGCCCGCGTCGATTTTCTCGGCCAACGCGTCGATCGTACCGCTGTCCTCGTATTGGAAGAACCGTCCCATCGACGTCGGAAACGCGATGACGGGAAAGCCGTGCCAGCCGTAGCGCAGGAGTTCCATGTCGCGGCCCAGTGCGGGACTGAACCATTTTTCGTATTCGCGTTGCATCGCCGCGCCTAATTGCATAGGGCCCTCTGCGCTTCCCGCGAACCGTGCCCGACCCGCGTTTTCACCGCTTATCTCTTGCCTACTTACGTCGGAGGTCCCGATTGTCGACACCGGTCAAGCGCATCGGATTGCTCTTCGGAATGGAAGATACGTTCCCGTGGGCGCTCATCGATGCGATCGCCAGCCGCGGCAACGGTGAGATCGCCGCCGAGCCCGTCGCGATCGGCGCGATCGCAGACATCCAGGATTTCGAATACGCGCTGATTCTCGATCGCATCAGCCACGAAGTGCCCTTCTACCGCACGTATCTCAAAGCGGCCGCGGCGCGCGGCGTGCAGATCGTCAACAATCCGTTCTGGTGGTCGGCCGACGATAAATTCTTCGGCAACATGGTCGCCGCAACGGTCGGCGTCGAAACGCCGCGCACGATGCTCTTGCCGCATAAGATGCGTCCGCCCAATACCGAAGCGTCGTCGTTCCGAAATCTGCGCCTGGTCGATTGGGCCAAACTCTTCGACTACTTGAAGTTTCCGATTTTCATGAAGCCGGCATACGGCGGCGGCTGGAAAGACGTCTACAAGTGCGACGATCCGGGTGAATTCTTCGCTGCGTACGACAACTCGCGCGATCTCACGATGATGGCGCAAGAAGCGATCGACTTCCAGAGTTATTTCCGCATCTACAACATCGGCCGCACGCACGTGCACGTGATGCCCTACGAGCCGCGCGCGCCATTCGAACACCGCTACGTGCAGAACCCGCCGCCGATCGAGCCTCAACTGCTCGCGCGGCTCGAACGCGACTCGCTCGCGCTCTCTACGGCGCTCGGCTACGACATGAACACGGTCGAATTCGCGGTGCGCGACGGCATCCCGTACGCGATCGACTTCACGAACCCGGCACCCGACGCCGACGCCCGGTCCATCGGCGTTGCGAACTTCACATGGATCGTCAATACGATGGCGGACGTGCTCGTCGAGCGCGTGCGCAACCCGCGTGCCGTCGAACTCACGGGCGATTGGCCGTCCTTCAGCGGAGCGCGGCCGTCGCAGGCATGAGCTCCGCAAAGAAGCCCTCGTTCACGCTCGGCATCGAGGAAGAATTTCAGGTCATCGATCCCGCCTCGGGCGAACTCAAATCGAACATCGGCTACATCTTCGAGCAAGGGCGATACCTCAAAGAAGAGATGAAGCGCGAACTTCACGATCCCGTGATCGAAGTCGGCACGCCGATCTGCGCCGACATCGGAGAGGCCCGGCGCGAGATCACGCGGCTGCGCTCCGAAGTGATCAACCTCGCGGAGAACAACGGGCTGCAGATCGCGGCCGCGGGCACGCATCCGATCACCGATTGGGCGACCGTGCCCACGACCCCCGGCGCCCACTACGATTCGCTCATCGAAGACTTGCAGATGGTCGCGCGCGGCAACCTCATCTTCGGTCTGCACGTCCACGTCGCGGTCGAAGACGACGAAGCACGCGTCGCGATTCTCAGCGGCGTACGCTATTTCTTGCCACACATCTTCGCGCTCTCCGTGAATTCGCCGTTCTGGGTCGGTAAGAACACCGGGTGGAAGAGTTTCCGGGCGAAGATCTTCGAACGCTTTCCGCGGACGGGATTGCCCGATACGTTTACGTCGTGGAGCGAGTATCAGGATTTCCTCAATACGCTCATAGCGACCGGCTGCATCGAGGACGGCAAGAAAATCTGGTGGGACGTGCGCGTCCACCCGTATTTTCCGACGCTCGAATATCGCATCTGCGACATCCCGATGCGCGTCGACGAGACGATCTGCATCGCCGCGATCTTTCAGGCGGTCACCTACAAACTCTGGAAGCTCTACGACGCCAATCTCGGCTGGCGGCAGTATCGCCGGCTGCTCATCAACGAAAACAAGTGGCGCGCGGCGCGCTTCGGTCTCGACGGGAAACTGATCGATCTCGGCAAGAAGATCGAAGTCCCGACGCCGGAACTCATCATCGAACTGCTCGAGTTCATCGACGACGTGGTCGTGGAACTCGGCGTCAAGGACGAAGTGCTCTACGTGCACCAGATCATGCGCGATCGCACGGGTGCCGATCGTCAGCTCGAGGTGTTCGAGCGGACGAACGATCTCAAAGCCGTCGTGCAGTACATCGTCGGCGAAACGAAGGCGGGCATACCGGTTGGTTGACGTCGAGCGCGCGTACGACGAGCGCTTTTCGCTCGTACGCATCGAGCATCGCGAGGATCTTCCGCCGCGGGACGACCGCTACATCGACGTCGCGCTGCTCGACATGAATTGCGGCTTCGCAAACGTCGGCCACGATGCGATCGTCGAGATCGTGCACGATGCGACGCTGGGCGTGAGCGCCGAACTCGAACGCGACGACCGTCGCGTTCGCGTGCTCTCGTATGCCGTACGTGACAAGCACATGCTGCCCGACTACCGTTCGTCACGGCATCTGCTGTATCTGGGAACGGGCGGCCCGGGCCATCTCGATCCGCGGCTCAACACGATGGATCGGGGCGCGGCCGAAATCGTCGAGGACGGCGCGTGGGAGCCGGTCCTCTGGGCGCTGTTCGAGGCCATCGCCGCAAACGAAAGCGCCGCGCTCTACGCCGTCTGTCACACGTTCGGGCTCATGTGCCGCTGGTCCGGAATCGCGTCGCCGGAATTGCGCGGTTCGGAGAAGGGTGGTCCCAAGAGCGGCGTGGGCACCAACATCTTCACGTCGCAGGCACGCGCGCATCCGTATTTTCGCAAAGTGTGGGACGACTGCGGCGGTCCCGCGTTTCCGGTACTCGATTCGCGCTACTACGATCTCATCCCGACCGGGCGAATGCGACCGGGTTCGATGACGATTGCCTTCGAGGCCGCGACCGTGAGCGACGATCATGGCGACGCGATGACGATGCTCGAGATCGCCCGTTTCGACGACGGCACGCCGCGCATGTTCGGCGTCAACAGCCATCCGGAAATCGGCTCGGCCGACGACGTCGCCGCGATTTTGCGGCGCATGCTCGCGCACGGTAAGATCGACCGGCCGACCTTCGAGCGGCGTTCGGCGGTGCTTCCGGTCCTGCGCGACGATCGCCCGATCGACCGGCTACGCGTCGCGGACGCCGTATTCGGCCATCTGATCGAAACGAAACTGCACGCAATCGTTCGGGGAAGCTGAACCCTGGTTCCGCGCTTTCGAAGGCTCTTCAACGCGACGTACGACGACGGACGCTACCGGCGCTATTCGCACGATCTGACCGCGCGACTGGGCGTCGAGATCGGGTATCGTCTCGCCGAGACGCCGGTGTTCTTGGAACGCGAGCTGGCCGACGCGTGCGCGCGTGCGGCGCGAGAGATCGTGCAGCAACTCATGGAGCCGGCTCGCCTCGCACCGATGCGCGCAGCCGTCGATACGCTCTTTGCGGGTGGCGCCGAAGGCGACTTGCCGCAATTCGCGGTCGTCGATTTTGCGATCGCGCGCGGACCCGACGGAACGCTCGTGCCGCAGCTCGTCGAGCTCCAAGGCTTTCCGTCGCTCATCGGCTTCGAACTCTTCCAACACGCGGCGTGGGAGCAACAACTTGCCAGCGTGATGCACGGTTCGGCGTGGAGTTCGACCTTCGCACCGCTCGACCGCGAGGACGTCATCCGGCTCGCGCGCCGCACGATCGTCGGCGACAGCGACCCCGCCGAAGTCGTGATGCTCGACGTCGAGCCGAAAAAGCAGAAGACGTACTGCGATTTCGTGGCGACGAAACTCTTGTTCGACGTGGAATCGTGCGACCCGCGCGAGCTCTACATGTCCAACGGTCGCGTGCACCGGCGCGCGGACGACGGCAGCGTGCGGCGCGTCTCGCGTATCTACAACCGCCTGGTGGGCGACGATTTGCTCGACCCCGCGATCAGCTTGCCTTTCGATTTGCGCGAAGACGTCGGCCTCAAATGGGCCTCGCATCCCG
>CAZZUZ010000192.1:0-5923 GCA_964657315.1 Vulcanimicrobiota bacterium | reverse complement strand
TGCGGATTTGGGAGAAGACTCATGATCGACGGCGTAACCGCCCAGACCCTCGAACAGCTCGACGTGCGCACCGAAGACGTGCGCCATCAATTCGACCCCGGCTACATTCCCGTGCTCGACGAAGATCGCAAGACGACGGGAACGCGTGCGGTCAACTCGCTCGACGCTCTGCACACGACCGCTCCGCAGGACGCATTCTACGCAGGCGTCGACGCACACGGGCGGCGATTCTACACGCGCGACGGTGCGTTCGATCTGCAGAGTTTTCACCTGCGCACGGCCGACGGCTCGTCGGTGCTCGGCTATCCCGCGAACGCGAAGCCGGGATCCGAGCCGCAGCCGCTCGACATCGATCGCAACGATTACGTGCTCGGCAACGTGCACGACGCGAAGATCGGCGAGGACGGCACCTTCGAATATACGCGCAAAACGGCCGACCCCAAGACCGGCGCCGAGACGTCCGAGCGCGTCGTCGTCGGACGGCTGGCGCTCGCGCGCTTTCCGGCCGGCACGCGCATCGAAGCCGCCGACGGCGTTCACGTGACGGCGCGAGCCGGAGAAGAACCGACCCTCGGCATGCCCTCCACCGAAGGCTTCGGTACCCTGCTCGCGCACAGCGACGATCGCGGCGGCATCGACATCCAGCAAGGCCTCTCGCACCTGCGCGACGCGTTCGTCGCCTACACGGCCATCCAGTCGGCGAAGAACGCACACGGGCACACCGATAAAATCGCGATGGATCTCATCAAGTGATCGCGTCCCTGCGTTTCGACGAAAACGGAAACGCACGTTTCGAGCCGGCGACCAACGTCCGCATCGACGCGGTGTGTTCGGTCGCGAATTCGGTGAGCGAACACTTCTCTCGCTTACTCGAGCGCGATCTCTCGATCGACGTCTTCGAACCCGTCTTCGTCCCGCTCGGTTCGCACCCGGCCCTCTTCGCCAATGCGTTCGTTTTTCTCGCGCACGCGCGGCACTGCGATCTGCTGGTCGTCTTTCGCTCGGGCGACGCGCGCCGGCTCGCGGCGTGCGCGTTCCGCGAAGAACCCGACGAGTTCGAAGATCGCGAACTCTCGCCGCACGAAGAACGCGTCCTCGAACGTCTCGGACGAGAACTCGCCAACCTATGCGCGCCGCTCTGTGGTGAGATCTCATCATTCGTTCCGGCGAACGGTCCGGTGGAGAAATACGAGTGCGCGACGTACTTCGAACTGCGCATCGCCTCGCCCGTCGACGTCACGATAGGCCTCGGCCTCTCGCGCGATCCGGCACCCGCATCGGATGAGAAGATCGCGCCCGCGGCCCTGCTCGGCGTGCCGCTCGAGGTCCGCGCCCGCATCGCGCGAGCGAAGCTGACGGCGCGCGCGCTCTCGCAACTGCAAGTCGGGTCGGTCGTGCCGTTCGAAACGGCGTTGACCGATCCCGCGACGCTGCTCGTCGGCAAGACCCCGATCGCACGCGGCGAGTGCGGAACCCGCGGCGACGCGCTCGCCTTCAACGTCACCGAACGCTTATGGAGTACGACGTGATCGACACGTTAAACAACGGCAGCCTGGACCTCTTGCTCGGAGTCGATCTCGAGGTGACCGCCGACATCGGGACCGCACCGCTCTCGATCGCGGCAATCCTCGCGCTCGGGCCGGGCTCGGTCGTCGAGTTCCGCAAGAGCGCGAGCGAACCGATCGATCTCAAAGTCAACGGCCGAACCATCGCCCGCGGCGAGATCGTCTCGGTCGACGGACGCTTCGGCTTGCGCATCACGGAAATCGTCGGTGCGCCGGCCGTCAGCGCTTCCGCGTGATCGCAGCCGCCGCGGCCGCGCCGCTGATCCCCGGCACGTCGGGCGTCGGAAGTCCGATCGACGTGCTCTCGAGCCTCTCGCTCATCGCCATCCTCCCCTTTCTGCTGATCATGACGACGTCGTTCGTGCGTATCATCGTGGTGCTCTCGCTCGTGCGGTCCGCGATCGGCACGCAGGCGTTGCCGCCGAACACCGTCATCACGGGACTCGCGCTCGTGCTCACGATGGTCGTCATGGCGCCGACCTATCAACGCATCTCGCACGACGCGCTCGAACCCTACAAGCATCATCAAATCGACAACACCGAAGCCATGAATCGCAGTCTAGGTCCGCTACGCGACTTCATGTTACGGCAGACCGGAAAATCGGACGCCGAATTCTTCGATCGCGTCGCACACCGCGACCCGGGTGAAGACCTCAAGCGCGCGCCGCTGACCGTCGTCATTCCGGCCTTCGTCGTCGGCGAACTGCGCCGGGGTTTCGCGATCGGGTTCACGATGTATCTCCCGTTCATCGCGATCGATCTCGTCGTGTCCGCGACGCTCATGGGTTTGGGCATGTTCATGCTCAGTCCGTCGGTCGTCTCGCTGCCCTGCAAGCTCTATCTCTTCGTGATGGTCGACGGCTGGGCCGCGATCTGCGGTTCGCTCGCCAAGAGTTTCAATTAGAAAACTTTTGACGCGCACCGGCCGCGCATCGTCGTATCACAATTGCTTCGTAAGGTTGAGCCATGGACGCAATCGGCCAACTCGCCGGCGTGATGGAGATGGAACAGCGGCGCCTCGAACGCGCCGCCGGAAATCTCTCGAACGTCGAAACCGACGGTTTCAGCAGTCATCTCGGACGTAAAACGTCCGACGCCGTTCCGCTTCGGCCCACCGGCCGGCCCTTCGATCTGACCGCTTCCGGCGGCGGATCGCTGACGGTGGCGGCCCGCACGAAAAGCGGCGTATCGCAACAGTCGGCGCAGATTCGCAGCGGTTCGTTCCATCGCGATCGCGACGGCTATCTCGTCGACGAACGTGGACGTGCGCTGATCGGCAACGGCGGTCCCGTGCGCGTCGAGGACGGCACGACGGTGCGGCCCGACGGCGCATTCGTGCGCGACGGTTCGGTCGTCGCGCAACTGACGTTGCCGCAGGGCGGGGCCGTTCGCAGCGGCTTCCTCGCCGGATCCGACGTCAATCCGATCGGCGAGATGGTCGAGATCCTCGACGCGCAGCGGCAATTCGAAACCGCGCAAAAGACGATTTCGGCAATCGATTCGGCCCGTTCCAAAGCGACGAGCGACGTGGGGAAGATTCAATGAATAAAGCGATGTATGCGGCCGCGTCCGGCATGGCCGCCGAACAAGCGAAACTCGACGTGATCGCGGGAAACCTCTCCAATTCGGACGCGGTCGGCTTCAAGGGGTCCGCGATGGAATTCGCCGAGCTCACCGACGGAAAGCAGACGCTCGGAACGACGCAGCGCGGGACGTTCGTGCGCTTCGAACAAGGCAAACTCGCCAAGAGCGGCGGTCCCTTCGATCTCGCGATCCAAGGCAACGGATTTTTCGCGATTCACCGTGCCGACGGGTCCACCGCCTACACGCGCGACGGCCGATTTTCTCGCGCACACGACGGCTCGCTGCAGAATGCCGACGGCGATACGTTGCGCGGCGTAACGCTGCCCAAAGATGCGACGGGTCTCGCGGTCGACGCGAACGGACGCGTCACGGGCGACACGTCGACGGAGAAGAAGGTCACGTTCGGGCAGATCGCGCTCGCGACGTTCGCCGCGCCGGACGCGCTGCGTTCCGTGGGAGGCACCACGTTCGAAGCCACGCACGCGTCGGGGGACGCGCGCTCGGTGACGCCGGGTCACGACGGCGCCGGAACGCTGGCCTTCGGTATGCTCGAGAAATCGAACGTTTCGATCATGACCGAGATGATGGAAATCCTCAGCGCCCAGCGCGCGTTCGAAGCCAATTCGAAGGGAGTCCAGGCTGCCGATGAAATGCAACGCATCGCCAACAACATCAACCGCAGCTGACCTCGACACCGCACGCGACGAAGCCGACGTGGCCGAAGCGACCAAAGCGTTCGAAGGTCTCGTCACGTCGATGATCGTCAAGCCCGTAGCGGATGCGATGGGCCCCATGGGCGGGATGTTCGGCGACATGGTCGCGCGCGCGGCGATCGGCCGGAACGGCGACGCAGCGTGATCGCGTACGACCTGCCCCGCGATGATTTTCGCTCGGCCGACGATCTCTGTCGCGAACTCTTACCGCTGGTCGGACGGCTCGCGCGCGGGCTCGCGCGGGTCTATCCGTTCACCGAGTATCAAGAGCTCTTCCAAGACGGCTGCATCGGGATGATGCGCGCGGTGCGTTCGTTCGATGCGTCGCGCGGCGTGCCGCTCGAAGCGTACGCGCGGCCGCTCATCGCCGGCTCCATCTTCAACGGCATCCGCAGCCGCGATCCGCTTTCCGAGAACGCGCGCAAGCTGCTGCGCGATGCGGAGCGCGAGCGCGAACGTCTGGCGCTCGAAAACCCCGGCAGCGTGCCGACGCTGCGAGAGCTCGCCGCACGCATCTCGGGTCTCGGTGCCGCGATGATGATGTCGCACCGCGCCTCGACGCTCTCGCTCGACGCGCCGCTGCCCGACGGCGAGAGTCTGCCCGTGAGTTGGAACGACGATCCGGCACGGATCGTCGAATCGCGCGATCGCTCGCATCGCGTGCGCAGCGCCGTCGCACGACTCACGCCGCGCCAGCGAGACGTTGTCGAGAAGCACTATTTCGCGCGCAAGACCGTCACGGCGGTCGGTGACGAACTCTCGATCTCGCCGCAGCGCGTGTCTCAGCTCAACTCGAGCGCGCTCGCGAATCTGCGTAAGAAGCTCGTGGCCGAAGCGTGAAACGCAACCTCGCGCTCAGCCCCTCCGAAGTCTCATCGCTCGCCGGCCGTCAAGCCGCCGGGGCGGCCGAGATCGCGCGGCCGTCCCTGCTCGACGACGAACGCGGCAACCGCGTCGTCTTGCCCGCGGACCATCCGGTCTGGCGGCGTGATAACCTCTCACTTTCCGCGCGCGCCAAAGCGCTGCTCGCGAAGGTGCGTCCGTACGTGATCCACGTGCTCACGTTCTGGGATCACCGGGCGACGACGCTCTCGCTCGACGACGTGCGAATCGACATCGACGCGTCGGGTTCGTACCGCGTCACTTAAACCTAGTACACCTACCATAGAAGGTTTCCGCTCCTACCTGCTATCCTCGATGGAAATCTCGCCACCCCCCCCTGAAGGTGTCGATGCGACTCATCCTCGTAGCAGAAGACGACGACGTCAATCGTGAGGTCATCGTCCGCTATCTTCAAAACGAAGGCTATCGGACGATCGAGGCCCGCGACGGCATGTCCGCGTTGCGGCTCGCACGCGACGGAGTCGACCTCGCGGTGCTCGATCTCGGCCTGCCCGCCATCGACGGCCTCAACGTGATCCGCTCGCTGCGTAGCGAGCGCAACGCGTTGCCGATCGTCGTGGTCAGCGCGCGCGTGGACGAAGTCGACCGCATCGTCGCATTCGAAGCCGGCGCCGACGATTACATGCCCAAGCCGTTTCTGCCCCGCGAGCTCGTCTATCGCGTGCGGTCGCTGCTGCGCCGGGCCCTGCCCGCCGTCGACGCGCGCCACGGGCTGGTCGCGCGGTTCGGCGACGTGGAGATCGACGAAGCGGCGCGCGAGATGCGCGTCGCGGGTACCGTCGTCGATCTGCGTCCGCGCGAATTCGCCCTGATCTCGACGCTCGCCGCGAACGCCGGCGTTGCGATGCCGCGCCGGACGCTCATCGATCGCGCGTGGGGCGCGGATTTCGACGGCGACGAGCGCACCGTCGACGGACACATCCGGCGTATCCGCCAGAAGCTCGAAAAGTATCCGCACGTCAACACCCTGATAACGACGATTTATGGTTTCGGCTACAAATTCGCTAGCGCGTAGGGCCGCATCGCCCGCCGCGCTCTCGAGCGCGCTCTCGCGCCGGACGAAGCCCGTCTGGGTGCTCGGCATCAAGACCGACGCGTTCGCACGCGTCGCTTGGGAGCGCGGGCGCGACGTCGCGCTCGCGCTGGAACGCCGCGTGT
>CAZZUZ010000191.1:0-5925 GCA_964657315.1 Vulcanimicrobiota bacterium | reverse complement strand
CGGCGTGCACAAACGTCAGAACAAAACGGCAGAGTATCGCGATGCGATCGATCGGCTCCATGAGCGGGGTATCTGCGTCATGGCGGGCTTCATCTCGGGGTTCGACGATCAAACGCCCGAGACGATCGTCGCAACCGCGCGCCGGCTCAACGCCGTCGGCATCGACGTACCGTTTTTCAGCGTGCTCACGCCCTTTCGCGGCACGCCGCTTTATGACGAACAATTAGCCGCCGGTCGCATCCTCCGCGACCGGGACTGGCCGCATTGCAACGGCTACAATGTCGCCTTTCGACCAGCGCGCATGACGCCGGACGAACTGCTGCGCGCGCATCGCACGCTGTGGACCGAAGCGTTCGGATCGCGAGCGGTGGCGGAGCGGCTCGCGAGAGGCGCGACGCAGCTCGGCCCGGGCGGTATGATGCTCTCCGGCGCCATGAACGGCTTCTACGGCCTCAAACGTCTCAGCGGAAATCGTCCGTTGACGCAGGCCGTCGGCGGCCCGCACCGCATCGCTCACGAGCAGCCCGCATCGCCGCCGATGGTTCCGAGCGGATCGCGTTAGAAGAGCTGGCCCTGCACCTCGTAGGTGATACGGCCGCCTTGATTGCCTGAGGCGACGTTGAAACGGAAGCCGGAAAATTGTAAACCGATGCCCGAATCCGCACGCCATTGATACGACGACGGTGCGAACGCTTGGTGACCGCCGCGAATCCGGCTTGCGGCGGTTTCCGTAAAAAGAATGAACTTGAACGGGCCCGGCCGCGCGTCGGCGAGACGGAACTCCATTTGACCGAGATTGGTATCCGTGCCGCACGTCGCTTTCGCGTAGCCGAAGGTGTAGGCGCACAACAACACGCTCGTGGGTAGCACGCCGCCCGTACGATTGACGGCGCCGTGGATCGCGAGCGTGGACGAGCCGATGCGCGTGTACTGCGCGACGTCGCCGAGCAGCGAACGGTATTCGGTGTTCGCGCCGAGACCCCCGACGTAATCGAACGCCTCGATGCGATACTGCACGTAACAGTTCGGCGGATACCAATGCGCGGGCGACACGGGACACGTGTGCGAGAGGCCGGCCTCGAGTGCCGTCGTGCGGACGGCCGTCCGATTCGTATCGATCAGCGACGGCGCATCGATGTACGACGGCTTGGCGCTCGTCGAACGGCTGATGCGCAGTCCCGCTTCCACCTGCGTGCCGTCGATGCCGCGCACGAGATAGAGCGCCTCGTCGCCTTCGATCCAGCTATAGACGTCTTGCGTGACGGGCGCGCTCTGACGGAAATCGCCGCGCGCGCCGTAGGTATCGACGATGAGCTCGCCTTCGCGTCCCACGACCGGGTCGACCCAGAGGGGCTGCGTGAAGAGCACCCGCGCGAGTTGTGCGCGCAGCGCGACCTGCGTGAGTAGCGAGAGGTTTGCGCCTTCGCGATCGAGCGGCTGCGAGGTCAGCAGCGTTCCGAAACCTTCGATCGGGATCGACAGCGGCTGATCGCCGTAGAACGGGTGATCCGTCGGTTCGAAGATCGGCCCGAGGACGATCCAGTGCAGGTCGACCGTTCCGGCCGAAGCCGCCGGACGGATTTCGAGGCGCGTGCGCAATCCCGCGAGCATTGCGAGATTCTCGTAATCGCGCGTAACCGCGCGCTGCGTAAGTGTATTGCCCTCGTGCAGCGCGAGAAATCTCATCGCGATCCGCGCGTTCGTACGGCCGAACGCTTCGATCGAGACGTCGCCGACGGTCGTACCTTCAGCGCTTCCGACGATCGGCGGTTTCTCGCGCGCGCCCGCGGCGCCGGGCGCGAACGCGAAGCACGACAGCATGAGACCGATCGCTACGGCAACGAAATATTTCACGATCACCTCACGGCCGGCATCGATGAAAAGTTTCGTGCGGCCGCTAGAACCGCTCGGGACGGCCGTTCGGCTCGACGATGCGTTCCGCGTCTCTGGGCAGACCGTGTTTGCGGGCGAGGTACTCTTGCGTGATCCGCTCGTTTTCGGAGAGCCCCGTCTGCCAAGCCGCGTAGACGTGCCGGTCGCGAGCCCTGCCTGCGAGTGCGCCGCCTTTCTCGCGCGTGAGACCGACGAGCGTGTGCGCGAGAGCCGCGAGCGATACGAGTAACGAAACGAGAGGCAGCGCGAACGCGCCGAGAACGCCGGCCGCGGCTGCCGATGCGAGCCAACGCACCCCGACGGCGTATCGCGCGCGATCGCTGTCGGCGAGCCGCGCGACGATGCATATCGATGCGAAAATGCTGACGATGACTCCGCGAGTGCTAAATGGTCTCGCGTATCGACGGGATAAGGGATGACGCATGAACCAGCTTCCCGATCCATCGAGTGCGGCGTCGGCATGGACCGCCTTGCGCGAACATTACGAACGCGTGAAGACGATGCACTTGCGCGATATGTTCGCGCAGGATCCCGGCCGGAGCGAAACGTTCGCGCTCGAGCGCGCGGGCATCTATTTCGACTATTCGAAGAATCGCATCACCGGGGAAACCGTGCGGTTACTCATCGCGCTCGCGAACGCTCGCGGTTTGCGTCAGCACATCGACCTCATGTTCGCAGGCGAAAAGATCAACGTCTCCGAGAACCGGGCCGTCCTGCACGTCGCGCTGCGGGCGCCACGGGGCGAGAAGATCGTCACGGACCGCAAAGACGTCGTACCCGAAGTCCATGACGTGCTCGAGCGCATGTCGGCTTTCGCTAGCGCGATCCGCAACGGCGAATGGAAAGGACATAGCGGCAAGCGCATTCGTAACGTGCTCAACATCGGCATCGGCGGCTCCGATCTCGGGCCCGTGATGGCCTACGAAGCGCTGCGCGACTACAGCGACCGTGCGATGACGTTCCGTTTTATCTCCAACGTCGACGGCACGGATTTCGTCGAAGCGGTGCGCGATCTCGATCCGGCCGAGACGCTCTTCGTCGTGTCGTCGAAAACGTTCACGACGCTCGAGACGATGACGAATGCCGGCTCCGCCCGCGCGTGGTCGCTCTCGGGTCTCGGCGGCGACGAGAAGGCGATCGCAAAGCACTTCGTCGCGGTCTCGACCAACGCCGAAGAAGTCGCCAAATTCGGCATCGATACGGCAAACATGTTCGGCTTTTGGGATTGGGTCGGCGGGCGCTACTCGATGGATTCCGCCATCGGACTCTCGACGATGATCGCGATCGGGCCCGCGGCCTTTGCAGACTTGCTGGCCGGGTTCCACGAAATGGACGAGCACTTCCGCACGGCGCCCTTCGAGCAGAATCTCCCCGTGATCATGGGTTTGCTCGCGATTTGGTACAACGATTTCTTCGGTGCGCAGACCGTCGGCGTGATGCCGTACGAGCAGTATCTCAAGCGCTTTCCCGCCTATCTGCAGCAGCTCACGATGGAGAGCAACGGCAAGCACGTCACCGTGACGGGCGCCGCCGTCGACGTCGACACGGGCCCGGTGTATTGGGGCGAACCCGGCACGAACGGACAGCATTCGTTCTATCAACTCATCCATCAAGGCACGCGGCTGATTCCCGTCGACTTCATCGCGTTCGTCGAGAGCCTCAATCCGATCGGCGACCATCACGATTACTTGATCGCAAACGTCTTCGCGCAAGCCGAAGCGCTCGCGCGCGGTAAGACGCTCGAAGAAGCGCGCGACGAAGGTTCTTCGGAGTGGCTCGCACCGCATCGCGAGTTCGAAGGCAATCGGCCTTCGAACATGCTCTTGATACAAAAGCTCACGCCGAACGCGCTCGGAAGACTCGTCGCGCTCTACGAGCACAACGTCTTCACGCAAGGTGCGATCTGGAACATCGACTCGTTCGACCAATGGGGCGTCGAACTCGGAAAGAAGCTCGCCGTCAACATCATTCCCGAACTGCAGGCGACGGACGAGCCCGCACTCGATCACGATAGTTCGACCAATGCCCTCATTCGCAAGTATCGCAACTCGCGGGTACGGTAATCCGATGGAATTTCATTGCGCCGTTTGCAAACAGGTCAAAGACGTGCGTACGCTCCGTGCGTCGGTGTGCCCCGAGTGTCTCGCCCAGACCGAGAGACGGGAAGTCGCCGCGACCGACCACGCCGCGGGGCTCAAGATCGCGTACGAAGACGCACTCGCACGCGGCCCGCACTATGCGGGCGAACCCGAGGCGTGGACGCCCAAAGATCCCGTGCTGCTCCCCGACGGCAAGCATTTCGTTTGTCCGGGCTGCAAGAAGCGGGCGCATCTCGTCGACGATTTGAGCATCCGGTGGAACAAGAAGCCCTATCCCATCCCGAACAAATACAGCCTATGTGACTCATGTCATCGCAAGGACCTCGAAGACGGCTCGAGCTCCGTTTCTACGAACCGCTTTAGCCGAAACCGCTAATCGCAAGTGTAGGGTCGACCCCCATACGCACGTCGCGGTGGAACCGGTAGAATCGGTCATTGCTTCCGTTTCGAAAGGGCTTTTGCACGTGACGATCTTCACCCGGGAGGGCCGTATTCGGCGCTCTCCGCTCACCATTGCGGCTCTCGCCGTGGCCGCCACGACCGTCGGCGGCGCGGGCGCCGCGACCGTCCACCGTTTCGCCGCGACGCAGACCACCGGGTCCGGGAATGCGACGGCGTTCGTCAATCCGTCCGGCGGCGCGCTTCAGGGCGAAGTCGCATCGAGCGCCAACACGTCGATCCAGCTTCCGTTCGGCGTTCTCGGCGAGTACAATGCCGGATCGTCGTTCGGTATCGGGGTCGCCGGGATCTCGACGACCGGGTACGCGGTCGGTGCCGAAGCGCTCGGCGGGTCCGCCGCGATCCTCGCGCTCAACGCCGGCACCTCCGACGGTCTCGACGGAATCGAGAAAGGCCCCGTGCTCGCCAACGGAAACTCGATCTCCGGCGTCATGGGCGAATCCGATGGAAACAACAATTTCGGCGTTTACGGTTACGACGCGGGCACGTCGGGCATCGGCGTCGGAACGGCCCAAGGCGTCGGCGTCATCGCGGAGACCAACAACGGCATCGGTATGGCGGCGGTCAACGACTACGTGGTCAACGCGCAGGTCGGCGGCGGTGCGTTTCAAGCCGCGCTTCAGGACGGCCGCGGCGTCGTAGCCAAGGGAAATTCCGGCGGTGCCACGCCTGCGCTGGAAGCATTCTCCGGTGCGCACGGTACCGACGCGTTTCACGCGCTCGTCGCGTATTCGGCGACGGCAGCCGAGAACGAATTCTACATCCAAGGCTTGTCGCAGAACCGCAGCGGTACGGTCAAAACGACGAACGCGGCGTCCGACGTGCAGATGAACGGCGACCTCTACATCACGGGCGCGATCTACTCGGGCTGCAACGCGTTCCCGACCACGTCGAGCAGCACGTGTACGAAGCTCGCGAACAGCGGCGTCGCGCGCTCGAATAACGGCGACATGGTGCAGACGTACGGCAGCGAGCACGCGAGCCCCACCCTCGAAGACGAAGGCGAAGCGCGCATGGTCGGCGGTTATTCGCACGTCGCGCTCGATCCGACGTTCGCTCGCACGATGTCGACGGCGTCACCCTACATGGTCTTCGTGACGCCCGAAGGCGATAGCGCCCTCTACGTGACGAACAAGTCCGCGAGCGGCTTCGACGTGCGCGCGGTCGGCGCGACGCATGCGAGCCTCGCGTTCAGCTACCGGATCGTGGCGCGTCCGTTCGAGAACGGCTCGAGCCGCATGGCGATCGTTTCCAGCCGCAGCATGGCGATGCACAACCGTTCCGATGACGGCGCGACCTTCGTCCGCCTGCGCAGCGCCATCGGCCGCCATCACGCCCGCGCGACGTCGCTGATCACGAAGCGCTAAGACGGCTCACTCGGCCCGTTGAAGACGGGCGGCGCACGACGCGCCGCCCGTCTTTTTTTCTCTCGGGCCCCTCAATCGTAACGGACTTCGTCGTAGTACCGCTTGTC
>CAZZUZ010000190.1:5077-6029 GCA_964657315.1 Vulcanimicrobiota bacterium | reverse complement strand
GGCGACGGGGCGCTACGCCCCGAGCGTCTCGCTGCCGCAGGCGATCGGGCCGCCCGCGGCCGTCGCGGCCGCCGCCGCCTTCGCCGCGATCGCCCTGCTGGCGCTCCGAAACGGCCACCGCAGCGGCGTCGCGTGGGTCGGGATCGCGGCGTTCGCCGCACTGCCCAACCCGTATCCGTGGTACGGCATCGTTCTGGTACCGCTCGCGGTGGCGGGGGGGCGCAGCCGCGCCGGGGTCGGCCTCTACGCGGTGACGATTTGCGCCGCGCTGCGTTATCTTCCCGACGCCTTCGGAGATATGAGCCCTGGCATGGCCCGCATCGTGTCCGCCATCGTCGTCGCTCCGGTCGTCTTCGCCCTCACGGGGTTCGTCCACGACCTTCGTCCCGTTCGCGACCTCCGTCTCGCAAAGGAACCCTCACCGCCGTGACCATTCCGACCGTCCTCGGCCTCGCGACCGCGCTCGCCGTGGCCACGCCGCAGCCGCCCGTGCCGACCATCCCGCCCGCCACCCCGATGCCCGTCGAATCCACTAGTGCAGCGCCGTCGCCGGCACCGAGTCAGGCGATCCCGACGGCCTCACCGTCGCCCGCGACCGCATCGGCCGCGCCGCTGTTTTCCGCCGCACCCCTCACGCCGGATGCCGGTGCCACCCTGCCGCCGAGCGCATACGAGTACCGCTTCGTTCCCCGTCAGCCCGATAAGCCGACGCCGGGCCAGCCGCAAATTTTTGCCGTCTACCTCAACGCGAAGCACTTGCGTTCGCACGGCCCGATCGTCATCCGAGTCGAGACCAACACCGAAGTCGTCAAGATGGTGAGCAAGAGCAACGGCCGCGGCGGAGCCATTCCGCTGGTCGCGCCGGGCGTGTTCTTCGCGTCGAGCACGCTGCCCGCGATCCCGTTCATCGCGTCGGGCATTTCGACCGACTTGATCTTCACCGGCACGTCCG
>CAZZUZ010000190.1:0-5067 GCA_964657315.1 Vulcanimicrobiota bacterium | reverse complement strand
TACCGTCAAGGTTCCGGTCACGCTCGGATGATGCAGGCGCGGATGTGGGCGCTGCTCGGCCTCCTGACCTCGGGCGCCGCCGCGTCGGCCGCCGTCGCGCAGCCGCAAGCGGTGCCGCAGTATCCGGGCCCCGGAAACACCCAAACCCCCGCCGCCGCGACGCCGACGCCGGCGGGCACGCCGTCGCCGAGTCCCACGCCGGTCTACAAGTTCGTGTACAAAGCGACGCCGTCGCCCGTGACGACGCCGTTTCCAGGACCCGGCGCACCGGAAATCGACGAGATCGATCTGAGCGATTCGACGCTCGTGCCGCCGGCGAACATCTACGGGCGCGTGCTCACCAACACGTACGTCGTTTCGATGAGCGCGGAAACGATGGGCGCGCAACTGAGCATCCCGCAGACGGCGCCGGGCGTCTTCTCGCTCGCGGCATCGGTGCCCGACGTGCCGCCGTTCCTGCGCAACCGGTCATTCGAGGTGTCGTTCGCGGCGACGGCGTCCAACGGCCGGGTCGCTACCGTAACGCTGCAGCTTATGATAAAGTGATGTGCTGATTCTCCCGAGGCACATCTCATCGCAACGTTAACCGCTCCCGCGCCGGCCGCCAAAGCCGGCACGCTCGCCCCGTCCCTCGTTCGCGCGCTCCCGAGTTCGAGCCGGCCGCTCGCCGGATTACTCGACCGTTTACGCGAGCACAAACGCGCGTTCGCGCTGCTCGAAACGACATCGGCCGCGCGGCCGTATCTCTTGGCGGGATTGTTTCGCGCGCTGCGCGGCCCGATGCTCGTCGTCGTACCGACGGCCGACATCGCCGAACGCACCTTCGCCGATCTGATGTACTACGTCGGCGACGACGCGGGTGACGGACGCACGATCGCACTCGTGCGCGCGCGCGAAGAGAGCGTCGGCGTCATCGAGAGCCCGTCGGAGCGCAGCGCGCGCATGACGCTCTTCACCGATCTCGCGGCGAACCGGCCGATGATCGCGATCGCTCCGGTTGCGGCGCTGCGTCAATACGTGATGCCGCGCGCGCTCTTTACGCAGCAGACGTTTTCGCTCGCCAAGGGCGACGAACCGGGCTTCGAAGAGCTGCAGGAGCGGCTGTACTCGCTCGGCTATCGTCGCACCGACGTCGTCGCCGCGGCGGGCGAGTTCGCCGTTCGCGGCGGCATCGTCGACGTGTGGACGCCGACCGAAGAATGCCCGTCGCGCTTGGATTTCTTCGGCGACGAGATCGAATCGCTGCGCACGTTCGACCTCGGCACGCAGCGCAGCACGGGCGATCTCGAACGCCTGAACGTCTCGCCGTGGACGGAAATTCCGCGCGACGACGTCTATCGCGAACGCGTGACCGAGCGCCTTACCGGAACGCCCGCGACGATCTCCGCGGCGCGCGCCTTCATCGCCGGCGGCGCGGAACTGCCCGAAGCGTGGCTCTCGCTCGCGTTCGACGAGCGCGAGACGCTGCTCGATTACTTTTCACCAGACGGCGTCGTCGTGCTCGAAGAACCCGCGATGCTCGCGACGATCGAACGCGGTTTGGAAGAGGAACGATCGCGCGAAGAAAAAGTGCTGCTCGCCGCAGTCGAATCGGGCGAACTCTCGGTCGACGAAGACGCGGTCGGCGAGGCGCTGCTCGCCGACGTCGTCGCGCCGCATCCGACGCTCGCGACGCTCGCGCCGGCGCTCGCCTCGCGCCGGACACCCCCCCACGCCGTGGGTACCGCCGGTCGTCGAGTCGTTCGTCGTAGAGACGCGCCCGGTCGAACATTTCAATCGTCAGCTCACGATGTTTCTCGATCAGGTCCGCGAGTGGGTCGACGGCGGCGAGACCGTGGTGCTCGTCGCCTCCGGTGCCTCGCGGCTGGTAGAGATGCTGCGCGCGGCCGACTTCTCGGTCGAACGTACCGCCGCGATGATGCACCTGCGCGAGACCGGCGCGGCGTCCTTCGTCGGCAGCGGTCCCGGCATGACCAAGGGCGGCGTGGTCTTCGTCGACCAGGGATCGATCGAAGCGGGCTTCGCCATTCCCGGCCTGCGCCTGCACGTGCTCGGCGATCGCGAGATCTACGGCCAGCCGGCCAAACGCGTCAAATTGCGGGCGATCAAAGAAGGCGTGCCGGTCACGCTTGCGGATCTGCGCGTCGGCGACTACGTCGTGCACGCGGTTCACGGCATCGGCCAGTATCTGGGCTTGCGGACCGAGACGATTCTCGGTGCGAAGCAAGATTATTTAGACCTAAAGTATGCCGGTACGGACCGGATGCTCGTTCCGGTCACGCAGATGCATCAGGTCGCCAAATACGGCGCGACCGAAGGCGCCGCACCGCGACTCTCCAAAATGGGCGGCGCGGATTGGGCCCGGACGAAATCCCGCGTCACCGAAAACCTCGCCAAGATCGCCGACGGTCTCGTCGCGCTGTACGCCGATCGCGAGATCGCCGCCGGCCACGCCTTCGATCCCGACACGCCGTGGCAGGCCGAACTCGAAGAGGCGTTTCCGTACGAGCCGACCGTCGATCAGAAGAAAGCCATCGACGACGCCAAAGCCGACATGGAAAAGCAGAAGCCGATGGACCGCCTCGTCTGCGGCGACGTCGGCTACGGGAAGACGGAAGTCGCCGTTCGCGCCGCGTTCAAAGCCGTCACGGGAAAGACGCAAGTCGCCGTCCTCGTGCCGACGACGCTGCTCGCGGCGCAGCACTACCGCACGTTCTCCGCGCGCTTCGCGAGCTTTCCGATTCGTGTCGAAGAACTCTCACGCTTCAAGACCAAGAAAGAGCAGCAGCAGACGCTCAAAGACCTCGCCGACGGAAAAGTCGACGTCGTGGTCGGCACGCATCGCCTCTTGCAGAAAGACGTCGTGTTCCGCAATCTCGGCCTCATCGTCGTCGACGAGGAGCAGCGGTTCGGCGTCATGCACAAGGAGCGCCTCAAGCAGTTACGCGCGACGGTCGACGTGCTCACGCTCTCCGCAACGCCGATTCCGCGGACGTTGCACATGTCGCTGCTCGGCGTGCGTGACCTCTCGCTGATCGCGACCGCTCCGAAGAACCGCATGTCCATCAAGACGGTCGTCGTGCCGTTCTCGGACTCCGTCGTGCAAAAGGCGATCACGACCGAACTCGATCGCGGCGGTCAAGTCTACTATCTGCACAACCGGATCGAATCGATCTACGGCGTCGCGAGGGCGCTGCAGGAGCTCGTGCCCAAGGCGCGCATCGCGGTCGGCCACGGCCAGATGGGCGAAAACGAACTCGAACCCGTGATGTCGCAGTTCGTCGACGGGCAGATCGACATTCTCGTCGCGACGACGATCATCGAAAACGGCATCGACATCCCCAACGTCAATACGATCGTCGTCAACGACGCCGACAAATTTGGACTATCGCAGCTCTATCAACTCCGCGGCCGCGTCGGGCGATCGAACCATCAGGCGTACGCGTATCTGCTCTATCAGCCGCACAAGGCGCTGAGCGAAGACGCGAAGGCGCGGCTCGAAGCGATCCGCGAGTTCACGCATCTGGGAAGCGGGTTGCAGGTCGCGATGCGCGATCTCGAAATTCGCGGCGCGGGTAATCTCTTGGGCGCCGCGCAGTCCGGCTTCATCGGCGCGGTCGGATTCGAAACGTACTGCGAACTGCTCGCACAAGCGATCGCCGAACGCAAGAACGCCAAGCACGAACTGCCCGAAAAGCGCGAAGCCGTCATCGACGTCAAGCTCGATGCGTACATCCCGACCGATTACATCCCGCAGGTCTCGCAAAAGATCGGCGCTTACCAGCAGCTCGCCGCCGCGCGCAGCGAGAGCGAGGTCGACGACCTCGCCGCGGGCTTGCGCGATCGCTTCGGGACGCTGCCCGACCCGCTGGCGAACCTCGTCGAGATCACGAAGCTGCGTACGATCGCGCTCGAGAAGGCCGTCACGCGGGTCGTGATCGACAACGCCCGTCTGACTCTGGGAGTCGGCTCAGCATTCGAGATCGCGCCCAACGCGATACCGCGCCTGCAATCGCTCACGAGAAACCGTTTCCGGTTCCACGACGGGAAAATCACGATCGACCTCCCCGAACGCAAGCCCGTCGAGCATCTACCGCTCTTGCGGAGCTTGCTTCACGCGCTCTAGCGACTTACGTCGGCCCGGGCGAAAGGCAGGAGGCCCAAAGTCCGCCGGGCAACCGCCTCGTGTTTGCGGAGTCCCTATTGACGATTCCGCGCCCTTATATCAGCCGTGGAGTTTGTCATGTCACAACGCGTACGGGCCGCCTTTGGCGCCGCACTGCTAGGTCTCGCGTTTGCCGGATGCTCGGGGAGTACGTCCTCGGGCGGCAACGTCGCAACGGTCAATGGTCTGGATATCACTCGCGCCGATTACGATGCGAAGCTCGAAGCCGGCCCGCAGGGCAAGGCCGTGCTCACGCAGCTCGTGCAAGGCGCGCTGATCGACCAATATGCCAAAGATAACAACGTCAACGTCTCGGACGAAGACGTCGAGAAAAAGATCGACGAATATAAGTCCAAGTATCCCGCCGGACAATTCGACTCGATCCTCAAGTCGCAAAACTTGACTATCGACGACGTCAAGAAGATCGTCCGCCAGCAGCTCGTCGTGCAGAAGGCCGTCGACGCCAACATCAAGGTCGACGATTCCGCCGTCAAGGCGTACCTCGCCAAGAACCACGCGACGCTCGACACGCCCGAACAAGTGCAGGCCAAGCACATCCTCGTCGCCGACCTCGCGACCGCGAACAAGGTCGAAAGCGAACTCAAGGGCGGAGCCGATTTCGCAGCGGAAGCCAAGAAATATTCGACCGACCCGTCGAGCAAAGACAAGGGCGGCGATCTCGGCTTCTTCGGTAAGGGTCAGATGGTGCCGTCGTTCCAAGCCGCCGCGTTCTCGCAGCCGATCGGCGTCGTCGGCCAGCCGGTGAAGTCGCCCTTCGGCTACCACATCATCGTCGTCGAAGCGAAGAAACCGAAGACGGTCGCGACGCTCGCAAATTCGTCGGACAAGATCAAGCAGACGCTCATGCAGACGCAAGAGCAGCAGCAGATCCCGCAGTTCCT
>CAZZUZ010000189.1:0-6075 GCA_964657315.1 Vulcanimicrobiota bacterium | reverse complement strand
GAACTCGATCGCAGCCGCGTGGTCGCAAACGACGCGCTGCGTGCGGAACTGCTCGAGAAAGCGATCGCGATCGCCCGCGGCAACGCCGCGACCCTCGACAGCGCGACCGACAAACGGCTCGTCGACGAGACCGTTACGACCGCCGATAAGGCCTCCAACTGATGCAAAACGAAACGCTCGCGCGCCGCTACGCGACCGCGATCTTCACGCTCGCGAAGAACGCGAACGCGATCGACGCCGTGGGCGCCGATCTCGATCGAATCCGCGCGTCGATCTACGATAACGACGACGTCCGCCGCTTCTATCTCTCGCCCGTCTTCCAACGGACGAAGAAGATCGACGCACTGCTCGCGGCGCTTTCGGACGCGTCGGGCAAACCCCGGGTCAGCGACATCGCACTGCATTCGCTGCTGCTGCTCGTACGCAAGCGCCGCGAATCGCTGCTGCCGACGATCTGCAGCGAATACGCGAAGCTCGCGCTCGCCGCGTCGGGCAAGGACAAACTCGAAATCGTCAGCGCGCGCGACCTCTCTCCCGCCGACGTCGCCGCGATCGTGGCGCGCCTCCAGACCTCGTACGGCAAGACGTTCTCCGTCACGCAGCGTACCGATCCGAGCCTGCTCGGCGGCATGCGCATTACGATGGGCGACCTCCGGATCGACGGCTCGCTCTCGGGCCGCTTCGACGAACTCGCACGCGAGTTAAGCACCAACCTCTCGCCGCTGTAAACGGATACACAAGATATGATCAACGCAGACGAAATCGCCGGAATTCTCCAGCAGCAGATCGCGAACTTCCGCTCGGAAGTCCACGAAGACCAAGTCGGAACCGTCATCGAAGTCGGCTCGAGCATCGCGCGCGTGTACGGGCTCTCGGCCGTGCAGCAGTCGGAGCTCGTCGAGTTCCCGAGCGGCCTTCAAGGGATCGCGCTCAACCTCGAAGAGGACAACGTCGGCGTCATCATCCTCGGGCCCGACACCGAGATCAAAGAAGGCATGCAGGTCAAGCGCACGGGACGCATTGCGTCCGTGCCGGTCGGCGAATCGCTGCTCGGCCGCGTCGTCGATCCGCTCGGTAACGCCGTCGACGGTAAGGGTGCGATCGCGACCAAGAAGTACCGCACGATCGAGAACACGGCCCCGACCGTGACCGAGCGCCAGCCCGTCAAGCAGCCGCTGCAGACCGGTATCCGCGCGATCGACGCGCTGATCCCGATCGGCAAGGGCCAGCGCGAGCTCATCATCGGCGATCGTCAGGTCGGCAAGACCGCGATCGCGATGGACGCGATCATCAATCAAAAGGGCAAGAACGTCTACTGCATCTACGTCGCGATCGGTCAGAAGAACTCGACCGTCTCGGCGCTGACGTCGCGCTTCGAAGCCGAAGGCGCGATGGAGTACACGACGATCGTCACGACGTCGCCGGCGGACTCGCCCGCGCTCAAGTACATCGCCCCGTACGCCGGCTGCGCGATGGCCGAAGAGCTGATGTACCAGGGGAAGGACGTGCTGATCATCTATGATGATCTCACGAAGCACGCGATCGCGTATCGCGAAGTCTCGCTGCTGTTGCGCCGGCCGCCGGGACGCGAAGCGTATCCGGGCGACATCTTCTTCCTTCACTCGCGCCTGTTGGAACGCGCCGCGAAGCTGTCCGACGAAAAAGGCGGCGGTTCGATCACGGCGCTGCCGGTCATCGAAACGCAGGCGGGCGACGTCTCGGCGTACATTCCGACCAACTTGATTTCGATCACCGACGGTCAGATCTACCTGACCACGACGCTGTTCTTCCAGGGTATCCGTCCCGCCGTCGACGTCGGTATCTCGGTATCGCGCGTCGGTTCGTCGGCGCAGACCAAGGCGATGAAGTCCGTCGCCGGCCAGCTCAAGCTCGACCTCGCGCAATACCGCGAACTCGCCGCGTTCGCCAAGCTCTCGAGCGATCTCGACAAGAACACGCAAGCGACGTTGACGCGCGGCGAGAAGATCACCGAGATCCTCAAGCAGCCACAGTACCAGCCGATGCCGGTCGAAGAGCAAGTCATCCTGATCTACGCCGCGACCAAGGGCTATCTCACGAACGTCGACACGGCGCGCCTCCAAGACTGGTCGCAGAGCTTCCTCGCGTTCCTCAAAGACAAACACAAAGATGTCATCGAGGGCATCCAAAAGACGAACGCACTCTCCGAGGATGGCGCGAAATCGCTCGTCGCGGCGCTCGAAGAGTTTAACAAAACCTTCTAATGCCGAGCGTTCGCGATCTCCGCGACCGGATTAAGTCGCTCAAGAACACGCAGCAGATCACCAAGGCCATGAAGCAGGTCGCTTCGGCCAAGATCCGTCGCGCCCAAATCGTGCAGAAACAGGCGCAGCCCTACGCGGAAGCGCTCTCGACGATGCTGCGCGATCTCATGCAGGCCGTAGGCAGCGTCGATCATCCGTTCCTCAAACCCGGCAAAGAGGGCGCGCCGATCGGGCTCATCCTCATGACGGCGGACAAGGGGCTCGCGGGGGCCTTCAATTCGAATATCATTCGCGAGGGCCAGCGCTACTCGCGCGAAAACGTGAATCTCATCTGGTACGCGATCGGCAACAAGGCGCGCAACTCCGTCAAGCGCGCCAATGCGACGGGAACGTTCTCGGAGTCGCTCAATGCGGCCGACAAGCTCGCCCTCGCGCAGCAGCTCGCGGCGCAAGTAACCGACGATTTCGTAGCCGGCAAGATCTCCGAGATCGTCCTGGTTTCGTCGAAGTTCGTCTCGGTGATGGTGCAGCGTCCCGAAGTGCGCACGCTCGTGCCGATCGTCGCCGAGAAGTCGACGGAGAAGGTCGACGGCCCCCGCGGTGCGGTCGAGTTCTCGCCGTCGCCCGAGGCCGTGCTCACCCGCTTGCTTCCGAAATATCTCGAGTTCACGATCTTCTCCGCGATGCTCGAGACCGATGCGGCATTCTACTCCGCGCAGTTGATCGCGATGACCAACGCGACGGATAACGCGGGCAAACTGCTCGACGATCTGACGCTCGCGATGAACAAAGCGCGTCAGACCGCGATCACCACGGAAATGCTCGAAATCGTCGGCGGCGCCGAGGCGCAGTCGGGGTGATGCTCGGGCGCATGGTCATCGCGGCGTACCGGCCCAAAGCCGGCTGCGACGATGCGCTGCTCGCGCTCACGCGCGAGCATTACGGCATCCTCGCGGGAGAGAAGCTCGTGACCAAGCGCGCCCCGATCATCATGCGCGCCAAAGACGGCACGCTGCTCGAAGTCTTCGAATGGGCGAGTGCGGACGCCATCGACAGCGCCCATACCAATCCCGCCGTCCTCGACCTCTGGGATCGCTACGCGGAGCTGTGCGAGTACGTCAAGCTCAGCGATATCTCCGAGAGCGATATGCAGTTCGCCGAATTCTCGCCAGTCGACTAACATTACAAGTAATCAAAGGACACTAACGCACATGGCAACCGGAACCGCAGTCGGACACATCGTTCAAGTTCTCGGCAACGTCGTCGACGTGGAATTCACGCCCGAGACGCTCCCGAACATCAACACCGCGCTCGTCGCGCAGATCGCCGGCGGCGACGCGAGCACGACGACCGACGGCATCGAACTCGGCGGTACCGCCATGATGGGCCGCGAGCTCGTTCTCGAGGTGCAGGACGAGCTCGGCAACAATCAAGTGCGCTGTCTCGCGATGGGTTCGACCGACGGTCTCGTTCGCGGCCAAAACGTCACGAACACGGGCGCGCCGATCTCGGTGCCCGTCGGTGAGGGCACGCTCGGACGCATCTTCAACGTGCTCGGCAAAGCGATCGATTCGGACGAACCGGTGCAAGCCGCCGCGATGTGGCCGATCCACCGCGACGCGCCGAATTTCGCCGCGCAAGACCCGACCCCGAAGATCTTCGAAACCGGGATCAAAGTCATCGATCTCATGGCGCCGTACACGCGCGGCGGTAAGGTCGGTCTCTTCGGCGGCGCGGGCGTCGGCAAGACCGTGCTCATTCAAGAACTCATCCGCAACATCGCGCAAGTTCACAAGGGCTTCTCGGTGTTCACCGGCGTCGGCGAACGCACGCGTGAAGGCAACGATCTCTGGCTCGAAATGAAAGAGTCGGGCGTGCTCGCGCAGACCACGCTCGTGTTCGGCCAGATGGACGAACCGCCGGGCGTCCGTTTCCGCATCGCCCAGACCGGCGTGACGATGGCCGAGTACTTCCGTGACGAAAAAGGCGCCGACGTGCTGCTCTTCGTGGACAACATTTTCCGCTACATGCAGGCCGGTTCCGAAGTCTCGGCGCTGATGGGCCGTATGCCGTCCGCGGTCGGTTATCAGCCGACGCTCTTCACCGAGATGGGCGCGCTCGAAGAGCGCATCACCTCGACGCAAAAGGGTTCGATCACCTCGGTGCAGGCCGTGTACGTGCCCGCCGACGACTACACCGACCCCGCGGTCGCAACCACGTTCGGACATCTCGACGCCACGACCGCGCTCTCGCGTCAGATCTCGGAACTCGGCATCTATCCGGCCGTCGATCCGCTCGCGTCCTCATCGCGTATTCTCGATCCGCAGATCATCGGCGAGAACCACTACCGCGTCGCCCGTGGCGTTCAGGAAACGCTGCAGCGCTATAAGGATCTCCAAGACATCATCGCGATTCTCGGCGTCGAAGAACTCTCCGACGACGATAAGGTGGTCGTGGGTCGCGCGCGCCGCATGCAGCGCTTGTTCTCGCAGCCGTTCTTCGTCGCCGAACAGTTCACGGGCCGTCCCGGTGCCTACGTCAAGCTCGAAGACACGATCGCCGCGTTCAGCGAAGTGCTCGACGGCAAACTCGACGAGCTGCCGGAACAGGCGTTCTACATGGCCGGCGGCATCGACGAAGTGAAGGCCAACGCCGAGAAATTAGGAGCGACCGCCTAACATGGCCGGGAAAACGATTCCGTTTCGTTTGGTGACGCCGGTCGCCGTTGCGTACGAAGGCGAAGCGGAACTCGTGATCGCCGTCGGGACCGAAGGCGAAGAAGGCATCCTCCCGTCGCACGCGCCGTTTCTGACGGCGCTGCGTCCAGGCATCCTGCGTGCGAACGTCGTCGAGAACGGCGAATCCAAACGCTTGGAATTCGCGACGGGCGAAGGCTTCTTGCAAGCGCTGCCCGATCGCCTCACGATCCTCACCGACGCCGCGATCGCACGCGACAAGGTCGACACGACGGCCGCGCGCGGCGACCTCGAGGCTGCGACCGAACGTCAGAAATCGCTCACCCCGCAAACGGCCGAATACGCGCGCGAACAGTCGATTATCGATTTCGCAAACGCTCGGCTGACGCTCGCGGGGTAAGCTCTCCGTCATCCTGAGCGGAGCGCCGAAGGCGCGCAGTCGAAGGAGCGCGGCATGAGCTACGACATCGATTTCGTCCGGCGTCACGGTTCGCGAATCGTGTCGCGTCGCGATATCGAAAGCTACTTCCGTGCGCACGAACCGAACGCCAGGATTTCCGAGCGGCAAGCCGTTTATGAGAACGCCTTTACCGGCGTTTCGTTCGTTTTCGACTTCGAAAGCGAGCGCGGTGTCGCGCTGACGCTTTTCCTGAACCTCGTGCGCCCGTCGGTGTTTGCTCTCGAAGCTGCCGATGTAATCGAGCGCCTCACGAAAGCACTTCCGCTCGATCTCGACGACGCACAACTCGAGAAACGTGGCCCATTCGATCGAAGCGCTTTTCTCAAAGAATGGACGGAGGCAAACCGCTTCGGTATTCGCACGAATCTCGCCGTGCTCGACCATAACAAGACGTTGCCGCGCGACGTTCTCGTGTCACAATGGCATTGGAATTCGCTCGTGCAGCACACCGATCAGCAGATCGAAGGGACGGCAGCGCCGAAAATTCTCTATCGCTATTCGAACTCGAACGTGCGGTCGATCGTGGCCGTTCTCATCGGCACCGAATACACCGTGCCCGCCGTCGACGATGTCGTACTCGGACGGTCGCTCCACAAGCGTATGGGACAGCCGCAGTTCGCAGCGAGCGTCGTGCCGTTTGCCGAAATCGCGAACGCGTGCAACCCCGTGGAATCGC
>CAZZUZ010000188.1:0-6092 GCA_964657315.1 Vulcanimicrobiota bacterium | reverse complement strand
GGCAAGATCAAGTCGCTCGGCGTGAGCAATCTCGATCCGTGGGATCTGCGCGAGGCGGCGGCCGCGCTCGAGTCGGCCCCGATCGCTTGCAACCAAGTCCTATACAATCTCGGCGAGCGCACGATCGAAACCCACGAAGAGCCGTGGCTCGTCGAAAACGGCGCGGCACTGGTCGCCTATACGCCGCTCGCCCGGCCGCGCACGGCGCGAGGCGAAGCGGCACTCGCACGGATCGCGAAAGCGCACGGTGCGACGCCCGAAGCGATCGCGCTCGCGTTTCTGCTGCGCTTCGACAACGCGTTCGTCATTCCGAAAGCCAATACGATCGCGCACGTCGAGGCAAACGCCCGCGCCGGCGACATCGAACTCTCGACCGACGACGTCGACGCGATTTCGCGCGCGTTTCCCGCCCACGAACGCCGCGGCGCGCTGCCGATGAACTAAAACGTGCCTAAGGCACGCGTGCGTGCCCGTCTTGCGGCCGAATCGTTGGGCAAAGAGAGGAATGTTATGAAAACTGCCTATCCCATCTGCCGCATCCTGCTCGGTTTGGTCTTCACCGTCTTCGGAGCCAACGGCTTCCTGCACTTCATCCCGCAACCGCCGATGGCGGGCAACGCCGGCGCGTTTATGACGGTCCTCTTCGGCTCCGGATTCTACGCTCTCGTATTTGCCACGCAGCTCATCGCAGGCATCCTGCTCCTCATCGGCCGCTACGTGCCGCTCGCCCTCGCCCTGCTCGCGCCGGTGCTCGCAAACGTTCTCGTCTTTCACCTCACGATGCAGCCGGCGGGAATCGCACCCGGGCTCGTGTCGACGATACTCTGGATCGTTTGCGTCGTTCGTAACTGGCCCGCATTCGCGCCGCTGTTCGAAGCCCGAAGCCGCCTAGCAAACAAATAGCAGTTAGGAACCGATGACGAAGTCGGCGCGAAAGAGATACGTCGCGGGCGTCGCAATGCATGCGGCGACCCGCGGCCGATACGCGCTGCGCAGCGCGGCGTCGATCGTCGCGCGGTCGAGCCCCGGCGTTGCGCTCGTCGCGTACGTTTCGGCGCGGCGCGGTATCCCGCTTTCGTCGAGCGAGACGATCGCGATGCTCGTGCCGGTATCGCCCGCGGCCTTCGCGATCTCCGGATACACCGGGGCGATCGCGGTCGTGGCCGCCGCTTCGCGATACGGCAGCACGCACGCCGCAATCGCGCTCGGACCGTCCTCGGGCAGTCCGTGCACGCCCGCGTCCGGGGTCTCGGCGACGATCGCGGCTTCGAGCTTCTTGAATGCGTCGACGGGCTCGTAGCGCGTCGGTAACTTCCGTGTGAGGTCGCGCGACTCGCCCGGGCACGCTGCCGCCCCGCCGCCGTACGTGACGACCATTGCGGGCTCGGCACTCGTGTCCGGCGAGCGAACGACGAACGGCTCGGACCGGAAGGCGACGGTCCGCGTGCCGCCGGGCTTTGCGATCGCGATGCCGGGTATCGCGAGGGTATACGACTTGCCCTTGAGATACACGTGCAGCGTCGCGTCGACGGTCATCGCCGTCTGCGCGCCCAATACGAGTGCGTAGAATTCACTCGTGCCACCGCGCTCGAACTCCCATACGTGCGGACATGCGTCGTAAGAGGCCGCGGTCGACGCGTGGGTCTCGATCGCTCGTGCCGGCGCTCGTGAAACGGACAGCGCGGCTGCGGCCGTTGCCGCGACGCACGCGAGTGCCCGCAACCCGGGGTGCAATTCAGCCCGCCGCGCGCGCTTGCGGTCCGACGCAGCAGACCTCGAGTTTATTGCCGTCGGGGTCTTCGAAAAAGACCGCATAATACTCGGGGCCGTAGTCGTAATCCGGCCCTTCGATGTTCTTCGCGCCGATCTCCATCAGCACGGTCGTGACGCGATCGACGTCTTCGCACGACTGCGCGGCGAAGGCGATGCGCCCGGCGTTCGGCGTCATGGCCGCGTCTTCGGTGAAGCCGAACCAGTCGCCGAGGCCTTCGTTCTCGCTTGCCGGCGCATACGACGTCCACTCTTCGCTTGGCCGCGCGACGAGTCCGAGCGCGCCCAGTACGGCATCGTAGAACGCGGTGGCTCGCACCCGATCGCGCACGCGCAGGTCGGCATGGGAGAGGACGGGGCGCTTCATCGTCATCGCCGTCCAATTCCCCGGTGCCCTGCGCCGCTTCCCGCGTCCGAGGCGCTCGCCGCGCGCCTACGTCCGAACACGTCCGTAGCGCTTACGTAGATTCGACGAATACCGGCGCGAGCCGTCCGGTCCTACACTCGTTCCATAGCAACGCCGCCGCGCAACCCCCGCCGCCTCTCGCATACAAGAGCTTACACATGTCCGAGATCTTTCGTACGCCCGCCGCCCTGGCAGCCACCCGCGGCCGCCTACGTCTGCGACCGCTGTGCCCGGGCGACGACTCGTCTCCGCGCCGCTTCACATCGTTTTGACGGCGGCGTTGACGGCGTCGATCGACTTCTTCGCGTCGCCGAAGAGCATCGCGGTCTTCGGGTCTTCGTAGAGCGGGTTGTCGATGCCGGCGAAACCGGACTTCATCGAACGCTTGAGGACGATGACGTTCTCGGCCTTGTCGACGTCGAGGATCGGCATGCCGTAGATCGGCGAACCCTTATCCGCGCGAGCCGCGGGATTGGTGACGTCGTTGGCGCCGACGACGAGCGCGACGCTCGTGCGTTCGAACTCCGGATTGATGTCGTCCATATCGTAGAGCGACTCGTACGGCACGTTGGCTTCGGCGAGTAGCACGTTCATATGGCCCGGCATGCGGCCGGCGACGGGATGGATCGCGTACTTCACTTCGACGCCGCGCTTCTCGAGCAGCGATTCGAGTTCGCGAATCGAGTGCTGTGCCTGCGCGACGGCCATGCCGTAGCCCGGCACGATGACGACCTGGCTCGCGTAAGCGAGCATCGCCGCGACGTCGTCGGGGGAGAGCGAACGCACGACCTGCTCCTTGGCTTCGCCGCGGCCGCCGCCGCCCGACGGCGCCGCGCCGAACGCGCCGAAGAGGACGTTTGCGACGCTGCGATTCATGGCTTTGCCCATCATCAGCGTGAGCAGCGTTCCCGACGCGCCGACGAGCGCGCCCGAGATGATCAGCACGTTGTTGGAGAGCACGAAGCCCGTGAGCGCGGCCGCGAGACCCGTGAACGAGTTGAGGAGCGAGATGATGACGGGCATGTCCGCGCCGCCGATCGGCAGCGTGAAGAGCACGCCGAGCGCGAGGGCGAGCACGAGCGCGATCGCGAGATACTGCACGGGATTGACGCCCGCGACCACGCACGCGCCGCAACCCAGGATCGCGAGCACGAGCAGCGCGTTGACGATCTGCTGGCCGGGATAGGTGATCGGCCGGCCCGTCATCACTTCTTGCAGTTTGAGATACGCGATGACCGAGCCAGAGAACGAGATCGCGCCGATGATGGCGGTGAGCGTCGCGGTGACAGAAACGTCGTAGCCGATCGTTTCGTGCGCTTGGATGCGGCGCAAGATTTCGCCGAGCGCGACGAGCGAAGCCGCGCCGCCGCCCGCGCCATTGAAGATGGCGACCATCTGCGGCATGTTGGTCATCGGCACGCGCTGTGCGGAGAGGATGCCGATCACGGCGCCCACCAGCAGGCCCGCGCCGAGTACCCACCAGCTCACGATGCCTTGCGTCAGCGTCGCGGCGACCGCGATCAGCATGCCGACGGCGGAGAGCCGGTTGCCCAGACGCGCGGTGCGCGGCGAGCTCAGATACTTCAGGCCTAAAATGAAGAGAATGCCGGTCGCGAGATACGCGAACTCGACGGGATTGGCCGTGAGCGTGTCGGTCACTGCGCGTCGCTCTTGGGTGCGACTGCCGTCGCCGGAGCGACGGGTACTTTCGGCTTGAACATCTGCAGCATGCGTTCGGTGACGGTGTAGCCGCCGAAGACGTTGAGCGAGGCGAGGACGACGAGAACGAAGCCCACTACCGGCGGTAGCGGCGCGTCCATCTGGCCCGCGACGACGAGCGCGCCGACGAGCACGATGCCGTGAATGGCGTTTGTCGCGGACATCAGCGGCGTGTGCAGTGTGGTCGGTACCTTCCCGATGACTTCGATGCCGACGAAGACCGAAAGGATGAAGATCGTTAATTCGGTTAGGAGACGTTCGCTCACGGGTTGGCTCCGGTCGTGGGAGGTGCAGCGGGCTGCAGTGCGTCGAGAGTCGGTTTGTGGACGATGGTACCGTCCTTGACGATCGTCGTGCCCGCGACGATCTCGTCGTCCATGTCGAGCACGAGCGCTCCATCCTTGATCACGTATTCGAGCAGCGTCTGCACGTTTTTCGAATAGAGCTGGCTCGCGTGCGTCGCGACGGTCGACGGCCAGTTGAGCGTGCCGACGATGATGACGCCGTTTTCGCTCGTGACGATTTCGCCGGGCTTCGTGAGTTCGCAATTTCCGCCGGTCTCGGCCGCGAGATCGACGATCACGCTGCCGGCCTTCATCGCGAGGACCGCTTCGCGCGTGACGAGCAGCGGCGCGCGCTTACCGGGGATTGCCGCGGTCGTGATCACGACGTCGGCCGCACCGATCGCCTTGACCATCGCGGCGCGCTGTTTGCCCAGCGCCTCTTCCGAGAGCTGTTTCGCGTAACCGCCCGCGCCTTCGGCCGATTCGCCGACGTCGATCTCGAGGAACTTCGCTCCGAGCGACTGCACCTGTTCTTTGACGGCACTGCGTGCATCGTACCCGATGACGACGGCGCCGAGCCGGCGTGCGGTCGCGATCGCCTGCAGGCCCGCGACGCCCGCACCGATGACAAGAATTTGCGCGGGCTTGATCGTGCCGGCTGCGGTCGTGAGCATCGGAAAATACTTGGCGAGCATGCTCGCGCCGACGAGCACGGCTTTGTATCCCGCGACGTTCGCCTGCGACGAGAGCGCGTCCATCGACTGCGCCTTGGTCGTACGCGGGATCGCGTCCATGCTCAGCGCCGTGATCTTGCGGGCCGCATACTTCTCGACCGATTGCGGGTCGCCGAGCGGCGCGAGGAACGCGACGAGCGTCTGACCCGCCTTCATGGCCGCGAGGTCGGCATCGCTCGGGCGGCCGACGCGCGCGAGCACGTCGGCCTGCGCGTACACGTCTGCAGCCGAGCCGAGCGTCGCGCCCGCGGCTTCGTAGGCCGCATCGGGATATGAGGCGGCGGAGCCCGCGCCGCGCTCGACGACGACCGATACGCCGGATTTTACGAATTTGCCGACCGTCTCGGGCACGAGCGACACGCGCCGTTCGCCCTTTGCCGTTTCGGCGGGAACGCCAATGACCATTACAATTCCTCAAACGTGCGGCTCGAAAGCCGCCTCACATGCGGGCTTCGGTTACCTCAGGCGACGCGACCGCTCCTATGGGGTACCCGTTCCGAGTAAGATGCGCAAGAAGAGCGATTTGCCCTCGAAGGTCTGTCCCCGCTGCGAGCGCCCCTTCGTCTGGCGTAAGAAATGGGCTCGCGATTGGGAGCGTGTCGTGTACTGCAGCGAGCGCTGTCGTCGCGCCTAGCCGTCGTCGCCGACCGTCGCGGCGATGACGAGCCCGACGATGCCCGAGGCGTGGATGCCCAAGCTCGGCACTGCGTCGATGCCGCGGGTGCTCGCGACGATCGCGAAGTCGGCTACGGCAAGCGCCGTGGTGATGCCGAGAATCCGCCGCACCGCGTCACGCTCCTCGCGCAACGCGAAGGCCAGGGCGATCGCGCCGATGATCGCGTCGCGGGCGCCGAGCGCGCGAACGAAGCCGCGGCCGGACTCGTCGCCGGGCTCGAGCGGCAGACCATACCCGCGTGCGAGCGCCTCGGGCGCGAGCGCGGCTCCGAGGCCGACGCCCAGCAGCGATGCGATCGAGATGGCGGCGAGCAGTTTTCCCATGACGCCCCCTTCGACGCCGTAAGGACCGCTTCAGGCGCGCGCGAATCGCGCACGGGTGGAGGCAAGCAGCGAAGCGCCGTCGCCCGCGGACGACCTCGGGCGCGCACGGGGACATGCAATCGTCGTCGGCGAGGATCGGGTCGCGCTCGCGATCTGCCGGCGCCTCGCCGAGTTCGAAAG
>CAZZUZ010000187.1:0-6092 GCA_964657315.1 Vulcanimicrobiota bacterium | reverse complement strand
CGAACTCTCGGTCATTCACATCGCGAAGAACGCGGAGTCGTCCGAACAGCGCGTCGTCGAGCAACTCGCGGAAGCTGCGCGACGCGTGCACGCGCGTTGGCGGGTAGCCGTCGGCGCGGATCCGGTGGCTGCGCTGCTCGCGGAGACCACGCGTGAGGGCGCGACGACCATCGCGCTCGAGGGCGCGCGCGCGAAACCGCGCTGGCCGCGCGGCGCTCCGTTCGCACGGCGCCTGCTCGATTCCGGCGCGAAGCAGCTGCTGCTGCTCGCACCGCCGCTCTGACTAGTGGAACAGTCCCGAGAGGATGTTGATCGAGAGGGCGACGATCGCTGTGTTGTAGCCGAACGAGATCAGGCTGTGAAAGAGTACGACTTGCCGGACGCGTGAGTCCGTGACCTCGACGTCGGAGACTTGGAACGTCATTCCGATGATGAACGAGAAGTACAAGAAGTCGTAATCGGACGGGTCTTTCGTGTCCGGAAATTTCAAACCGCCATCGGGTTCGTCGTCGTTGTCGCTGTCGAAATAGAACAGATGCGCGTAACGGAACGTGAAGAGTGTGTGGATGAGGAACCAACCGCACACGACGGCCGCGAGGCCGATGAGGTAGGCCGCGATCTTTTGATTTCCGCTGGCTACGTGCGGCCCCTGACCGAGGATCACGACGGCTCCGGCCAAGCCGATCGCAATGCTGAGCAGGACGAGAGCCAGCACGACGTTGCGGCCCGGATCTTCGATCGCCGCGCGATGCCGCGTGTGTTCGGGATCGGAATGCATCGCGAGCACCCAAAAGGTGACGATGAGGACGAGCGCCGCGGCGTCGTAGGCCGCAGCCGCACGCAGCGTCCCTTCGATCCACTTCGGCGCGAAGATCGCGACGTCGACCGCGCCGATCGCGGCGACGCCGAAACCGACGAATCGCGCACGCCACGGCGTGTGGATGAACGGCAGGTCTGAGCTTACAGTCTCATTCACGGACCGAAGAGATACGCCGCCCCGAAGCCTACAGCATGCTCGTGCAGGCCGGCGTGGGCCCCAGGATATTCGAAGATCTCCGCGTCGAGCTGAAGGCGCGAGCCGATGTCTTTCTGGAAGCCCGTGTCGAAGCCGAAGGTGCCGTCCGTGCCCGGTCCGGTCGCCGATTGGCCGAAGCCTTCCGCATAGAACGCGAGGCCCTGCGGCAACGCGACGGAAGCGCCGAGCGACGGCTGAATGTCGTGATAGCTCGCAGGGAACTCGGGCGTCCCGGCGCTCTGTTCGTCGTAGCCCGTGCTCGCAAAGAGCCCGATGGCGGGCGATAGCTGATAGCTGCCATTGAGGTTCGCGAGGATGCCGTCGCCCGATCCCGTGAACGGTGCGGTGCCGGACTGCAGTGTGTACGCGGCATTGAAGCCGTACGTGAATCGGCTCGTCTGGCCGAGCTGCACCTTCACGCCGATCGACCCGTCTGTCGCGCCGGAATACGTGCCGCCGGCTCCCGATTGGCGTGCGATCGAAGCGGGCGTGAGATCCAACTCGACGTTGCGAACGATGCCCGTCGAGAGCGCTTCCTGCGGATAGGTGACGGAGCGGCTCCCGCCCTTTCCGCCGGACGACAGATTGGCATACCCCGTCTGTACGAGCAGCGCGTTCGGCTTGACGACACAGGCTGCGGTGCTCGACGACGGGCGGGAAACGAGATTGGATAACTGCAGGCACGGATCGCTCGACGCGGACGCCGTCGTGGACGGCACCGGGTTCGTAGACGGGACGGCCTCCGCGCCGGCCGAAAGCGGTAGCGAAGCGAGCGACAGCGTTAGTGCGAAGATGCTAGCGTGCGGCGTCCAAGGCGAGGTTGAGTTCCAGGACGTTGACATGAGGTTCTCCGAGGAAGCCGAGCGCGCGACCGCGCACGTGCTGCGCGATGATCGCGTCGACGGCGGCTCGCGGCAGATGACGTGCAGTCGCTACGCGCGGGCTCTGGTAATAGGCGGCTTCGGGCGAGATGTCCGGATCGATTCCGCTCGCACTCGACGAGATCAAGTCCATCGGAACGGCGGATGCGGCGCTCGGATTCGCTTTTTGCAGCGCGGCCAGCGTCGCCTTCGTAGTATCGATCAGCTTCTTCGACGTCGGACCGAGATTCGTGCCGCTCGTCGCCGTCGGATCGTAGCCGTTCTTTCCGGCGGCGGAGGGGCGGCCGGCGAAATACGCCGCCCGGGTCCACGCCTGACCGACGATCGCCGAAGCGATGGGTTTGCCGTGCGCTTCGACGATCGAACCGCCGGCGGCGAACGGGAATGCCAGCGCCGCGACGGCCGTGAGTGCGAGCGGATAAACGAGGCCGAACATCGCGACCGTCAGCGCCGTGTAGAGCGCGGACGTCCCGAGATGCCGGAGCGTGGAGTCGTGAGCGTGCATGATGGAGTAACGTACTTTCCGGGCGTCAGGTGAGGTGCAGCGCGGTGAGGATGAGGTCGACGATCTTGATACCCGCGAACGGGACGACGAGGCCGCCGAGCCCGTAAACCAGCACGTTGTCGCGCAGGACCGCATTCGCGCCGCGAGGGCGATAGGCGACGCCGCGCAGCGCGAGCGGTACGAGCGCGATGATGATCAGCGCGTTGAAGACGATCGCCGAGAGGATCGCGCTCTGCGGTGTCGCGAGGTGCATGACGTTGAGCGCCTGCATCGCGGGATACGTCGTGACGAACATCGCGGGCAGGATCGCGAAGTATTTCGCGACATCGTTCGCGATCGAGAAGGTCGTGAGCGCGCCACGCGTCATGAGCAATTGCTTGCCAACCTCGACGATCTCGATGAGCTTGGTCGGGTCCGAATCGAGGTCGACCATGTTGCCCGCTTCTTTCGCGGCCTGGGTGCCGGAGTTCATCGCCACGCCGACGTCGGCTTGCGCGAGGGCGGGCGCGTCGTTCGTTCCGTCGCCCGTCATCGCGACGAGACGCCCCGAAGCTTGCTCGCGCTTGATCAGCGCCATCTTCGTTTCGGGCGTCGCCTCGGCGAGGAAGTCGTCCACGCCGGCTTCGCGCGCGATCGCGCTCGCCGTCAGCGGGTTGTCGCCGGTGATCATCACGGTGCGGATGCCCATCGCGCGCAGACGATCGAAGCGCTGCGTCATGTTCGGCTTGATGATGTCCTTGAGATAGATGACGCCGAGGATCTCACGATCTTCCGCAAGCAGCAGCGGCGTACCGCCGGCGCGCGCGATGCGTTCGACGTCGGCCGCGAGCGTCTGCGCGCCGTCGCCGCCGCGCTCGCGCACCCACGCGCGAACGGCGTCGGGCGCGCCTTTGCGGATCGAACGGCCGCCGGAGACATCGAGTCCGCTCATGCGCGTGTACGCGGAGAACGGCACGAATGCCGCGCCCGCCGGTGCGTCGCGATCGCCGTCGTGCAGCCCGGTGTCGGGTTCGGCGAGCACGACGATGGAACGCCCCTCGGGCGTCTCGTCCGCGAGCGACGAGAAGTACGCCGCGATCGAGGCCTTCGCGCGATCGACGCCCGGCGCGGGCACGATTTCTGCGGCCTGACGGTTGCCGAGCGTGATCGTGCCCGTCTTGTCGAGCAGCAGCGTGTCGACGTCGCCCGCGGCTTCGACCGCGCGTCCGCTCGTCGCGAGCACGTTGCGCTGCAGCACGCGATCCATGCCCGCGATGCCGATCGCCGAGAGCAGTCCGCCGATCGTCGTGGGGATCAGGCACACGAGCAGCGCGATGAGGACGGTAACGCTCGGTGCGTTGCCGGCGTACATCGCGAACGGCCCGAGCGTCGCGACCGCGATGACGAAGACGATGGTCAAGCCCGAAAGCAATATGGAGAGCGCGATTTCGTTTGGCGTTTTCTGACGAGATGCGCCTTCGACGAGCGAGATCATGCGATCGAGAAACGATTCGCCGGGGTTGCTCGCGATGCGCACGACGATATAGTCGGAGAGGACGCGCGTGCCGCCCGTGACGGCGCTGCGGTCGCCGCCCGATTCGCGGATCACCGGCGCCGATTCGCCCGTGATCGCCGACTCGTCGACGGACGCCGCGCCTTCGATGACTTCGCCGTCGCCCGCAATGAGTTCGCCCGGCTCGACGCGCACGACGTCGCCCTTGCGCAGCGCCGTCGCGCTCACCATCTCGATGCCGCTACCGGAGAGCTTGCGCGCGAGCGTATCGGATTTCGTGCGGCGCAGATACTCGGCTTGCGCTTTGCCGCGGCCTTCGGCGAGCGCTTCGGCAAAATTCGCGAAGAGCACGGTGAACCAGAGCCAGAGGCCGATCGCGATGTCGAAACCCGCGCCGCTGCCGCCGCGCACGAACACGTCGCGAAAGAAGAAGAGCGTGACCGCGAGCGCGCAGACTTCTACGACGAACATCACGGGATTGCGCGCCTGGAGGCGTGGATCGAGCTTGACGAACGATCCGCGGATCGCACGGAGTACGAGCGTACGATTCATATCAGAACACTTTTCCTTGCTGCATCAAGAGCTGCTCGACGACCGGGCCGAGCGCGTCGGCGGGGACGAAGGTGAGCAGGCCGACGATCGCGATCACGCCGAGCAGCAGCACGACGAAGATCGGCGAGTAGGTCGTGAACGTGCCCGCGGTTTCCGGGACGCTGCGTTTGCCGGCGAGCGATCCCGCGAGGGCGACGGCCGGAACGATGAAGAGAAAGCGGCCGCAGAGCATCACGACGCCGGTCACGATATTCAAATACGTGTTGCCGCTCACGCCGCCGAACGCGCTGCCGTTGTTTTCCGCGACCGACGTAAACATGTAGATCATCTCGGAGAAGCCGTGCGGACCCGCGTTGCCGAGCTGCCCCGTCGCGACGGGGAGTAGCACCGATATCGCCGTCGGAACCAGTGCGAAAACGGGCAGCACGAGCACGCCGAGGATCGCGAACTGAACCTCTCGCCGTTCGATCTTCTTTCCGAGCAGTTCGGGCGTGCGGCCCACCATGAGGCCCGCAATGAACACGGTGAGCACGACGAAGAGCAGCATACCGTAGAGTCCGGTGCCGACGCCGCCGAAGACGATCTCTCCCAGCTGCATGTTGAGCAACGGCACGAGTCCGCCGAGCGGCGTCCACGAATCGTGCATGGAGTTGACCGCGCCCGTCGACGTGTCGGTCGAAATCGTACCGAACAGTGCGGATGAGGCGACCCCGAAACGCGCCTCTTTGCCTTCCATGTTCGGGCCCGCGACGCCGAGCGAATGGACGATCGGATTTCCGGCGGATTCGGCGCTATACGCCGCGGCGAACCCGCCGATGAAGAGCACGCTCATTGCCGCGAAGAGCGCCCAGCCTTGCCGTTGATCGCGCACGAACCGGCCGTACGTATACGTCAGCCCAGCGGAGATCGCGAACATGCAGAGCATCTCGAAGAGGTTGGTCAGCGCGTTCGGATTCTCGTTCGGCGCGGCGGAATTGGCGTTGACGAAACCGCCGCCGTTGGTGCCGAACTCTTTGATCACTTCTTGCGACGCCATCGGACCCTGCGTGATCGTCTGCGCCGTGCCTTCGAGCGACGTGACCGCGGTGTACGCTTTGAAGTTCTGCGGGACGCCTTGCGAGACCAGAAACACCGTTCCGGCGATGCTCAGCGGCAGTAAAACGTACAGCAGCGCGCGCGTCATGTCGACCCAGAAATTGCCGATCGTCTTGCGGTCGCTGCGCGAGATCCCGCGCACGACCGCGATCGCGATCGCGATGCCCGCCGCGGCAGAGACAAAATTATGCCATGCGAGGCCAGCCATTTGTGAGAAGTAGCTCATCGTACTCTCGCCCGAGTAGAACTGCCAGTTCGTATTGGTCAGAAAGCTGACCGCCGCGTTCCAGGCCGCATCGGGCGCGAGATTGTCGAAGCCCTGCGGATTGAACGGCAAGAATTTTTGCGTGCGCAGCAACGTGTAGAGCCAGACGAGCCCGACCGCACTGAAGGCGAAGAGCGCGAAGAGGTACGTCGTCGCGCTCATCTCGCGCTGCGGATCGATGCGGCAGAGCCGGTACACGATCCGTTCCACGGGCGCGACGAGCGGGGTCGCGAAGGTGCGTTCGCCCGAGAACACGCGCGCCATGTAGAGGCCGAGCGGCTTCGTGA
>CAZZUZ010000186.1:0-6093 GCA_964657315.1 Vulcanimicrobiota bacterium | reverse complement strand
GGGCGAGAAACGCACCGAGACGGTCGATGTCTCGTCGGAATGCATGATCCCGCTGACCGAACTCGCGGCGAAGGCTTCGATATCGAAATCGTCGGGAAGCGAATAGCGCTGCGGCGCGATCCGCGCCTCCGAGACGTTGTCGAGTGCGAACACCCGGCGCGCGCTGCGATCGCGATCGAATGCAACCGCGTACACCCGGCCGCCGGACACGACGAAACCGTAGATGTCGACGTGCCGCTGAGACGTCTTGCCCGTCTTGTCGACGTAGCCGAAGCGAACGCTCTGCTTGTCGCGCAACGCCTTCTGCAAGAGTTCGAATACCGCGCTGCGCTCGCCGTCGAGATGCGGGTCGGCCATGTGCACGCGCATCGTCGGTTTCGACTCGGCCTTGGTGCCGGGGCCGCCCGCGACGCGCGAGAGTTTCTCCGCGACGTCGTCCATCGACTCGCCGATGATTCCGCCGAGCGACGTCGCGATGCCGCGGAGCGCGAGCAGGCCGAAGAGTTCGTTGCCCGAGAGATCCATACGGCGCAGCGAATAGCCGGCATCGAAAATATACGTGCCCGTATCGTGATCGTAGTGCCACGGAAACCCGGCCTCGGCAAGCAGTGCCAGATAGCGGCGAAGGGATCGCGTGCTCGGCGGATTGTCGGGATCGAGGCGCGTCCGCAGGCTCGCGAACGAATGGCGGCCTTCGTCGATCGCCGCGAGCAGGCGCAACAGGAGCGCGACCTTCGGAGTCTTACTCGGACCCGGCAAACGTTAGCCTCGCGGGACCGTTGCGAACATCGGTGTCGGTTCGCCGCACGTGGAACACGGAGCCATCTTCCCATAAGTACGGTTCGCCCCGGGGCTTTTCTTGCGAAACGATTGCAGGCGCGCTCACGTTTGTTCCTAAGGTCATACCAGAAAAGAAATATCCTTAGTACAGCGACAGCGACTGAGTTGCGAAAGGTGAACCGATGTCTGATGATTCGCTAACCGCGAGTGGTATCTCGCGATCGGAATTTTTACGCCGTACCGGCGCTCTCGGAATCGCGGGCGCGGCGACGCTCGGCTTTCCGCTTTTGGAAGTGCGTACGGCCGGAGCCGCGCCGCTGGCCCCCGCGCGCGACATCATCGCGGCGGGCGGCGGCGCCACCGTCAAAATTGGTCATATCGATGGATTTTCGGGCGTCTACGCCGCGGCATCGGCATCGCAACAGTCGGGTCTGCAACTCGCCATCGACGAAGCCACCAAGAAGAACTCGCGCATCAAGTATACGATCCTCAAGGGCGACGACACGAGCAAAGCCGACGTCGGATCGAACGAAGCCAAACGCCTGATCTCGCAGGAGAAGGTCGACGTCCTCGTCGGCTGCCTCTCCTCGGGCGTCGGGCTCGCGGTCTCCGCGCTCGCCGAGGAGAACAACGTCTTCTTCCTCGCGATCGGCACGCACGACAGCAACATGACCGGCGCCAAGGCGAACAAGGTGACGTTCCGCGCGACCTGCTCGAATGCGATGCTCGTGCACGCGGTCGCGCCGGCGCTGCTCAAGCGGGGCAAGAAGTGGTACTTCATCACGGCCGACTACGCGTTCGGTAACGACGCGCACGATCGCCTCGCGGCGATCCTGCAGGCCGCGGGCGGACACGAAGTCGGCAACGACCGCCATCCGCTGGGCACGAACGACTTCTCGTCGTACATGACCAAGGCGCGCAATACGGATGCCGAAGTCATGGTCTTCTGCAACTACGGACCCGATACGCAGAACGCGACCAAAGCTGCGGTCGATCTCGGCCTCAATAAGAAGATGGGCATGGGCGGCGTGCTCTGCGGCAACGAAGTCGCGGTCGGCATGCCGGTCGACGATCTCGTCGGCTCGGTTTGGGGGTACGTCTGGGGCCCCGATGCGGGCGGCACGACGACCGCCGCCACGTACGCGAAGCTCAAGCCGCTGGCCAAGGGCTTTCCGCCGAACTGGCGCCAGTATCTCGGCTACATTTCGGGCCAGCAGATCGTCGACCGGCTCAATGCCGCCGGAACGACCGATACCGCCAAACTCATCGAAGCGTTCGAAGGCCACCGCTACGACGCCGGCAAGAAGACGATGAACGAGTGGCGCAAGTGCGACCATCAAGCCGTGCAACAGACGTATGCCGGTCAGATCGTCGCCAAGAACAAACGCAAGGGCGATCAAGAGTTCTTCACGATCGCGAATACGGTCGGCGGCGATTTCGCAGCAGGTGCGTGCGACGATGCGGATTCGAGCAAGGCCACGAGCATCTTCAATTCGGAGAAGATCGGTCCGCGCAACGACTACACGGTGCTCTCGCTCAAGTAAGACGCGCTAGCAATACCTGGTTACGACGCCCGTATTCCGCCGCCCGGAATGCGGGCGTTCGTCTTCAAAGCAAGGCCGCGATCTCGCCGACCGTGCGTGCGACGGCGTCGCAGCCGCTCCACGGCTCGAGATCGGCTTTGTCCGCGGCGCCGTATTCGGCCGGACGCGGGATGAAGATCGTGCGCAAGCCGTGCGACGCCGCGGCCTCGAGATCCGCGTTGTGCGCGGCCGCAAGAGCGAGCCCATGCGGTTCGAGCCCGAGCAGCGCCGCGGCACCGAGATAGGTTTGCGGATCCGGCTTGTACCGTTCGAAGTGTTCCGCCGAAAAGAGCACGTCGAAGTGCAGGCGCGCGTAGCGCACGAGGTCGACCTGCAGCGCGACGTTCCCGTTCGAGAGCGTGCCCGTGACGACGCGCTCGCGCAACCGCACGAGGCCCTCGCGGACATCGGGCCACGGTTCGAGTTCGTGCCAGCGGCGCACGATCCACGCTCGATCGTCCGCGCCGATGGGCGGCAGCCCGAATTGCGCCGCGAGTTCGTCGAACGACGCCCCGTGGAGCGCGTCGAGATTCCGCCACGGCAACTCGCCGCGGCGCACGCGATCCATCGCGGGCGCGTACGCCGCGCGCCAGGCATCGACGAACGCGTACCAGTCGCACGCGATGCCCCGTTCGCGTCCGAACGTCTGCAGGGCCGTAGCGATGCTCGTGCGATAGTCGACGAGCGTGCCGAAGACGTCGAAGACGACGGCGCGGACACCCGTCACGCGGTGACGATCTTCGCGGCGCCCTCCAGGCCGAGTTTCCCGGTCGAGATCTCGCGCATCTTGTACTTCTGCACCTTACCCGTGACCGTCATCGGGAACTCGTCGACGAACATCACGTAGCGCGGCACCTTATAGTGCGCGATCTTGCCGCGGCAGAACGCGAGAATGGATTCCGAGTCGGGCTCGGCGCCCGGCTGCAGCACGATCCACGCGCACAACTCCTCGCCGTAGCGCTCGTCGGGCACGCCGATCACGGAGACGTCTTTGACCGACGGATGCGCGTACAAGAATTCTTCGAGCTCGCGGGGATACACGTTCTCGCCGCCGCGGATCACCATGTCTTTGATGCGGCCGGAGATATTGACGTAGCCGTCGTCATCCATCACCGCGATATCGCCCGTATGCATGTAGCGCGCCGGATCGATGACGGCCGCGGTCTGCTCCGGATCGTTCCAGTAACCGAGCATCACGCTGTATCCGCGCGTGCAGAGTTCGCCCGGCACGTTGCGCTCGACGATCTTGCCTTCTTCGTCCACGATCTTCACTTCGAGGTGCGGATGAACCCGCCCGACGGTCGACGTGCGTTTGTCGATCGGATCGTCGACCGCCGTCTGCAACGAGACGGGTGACGTCTCGGTCATTCCGTAGCAGATCGTGACTTCTTCCATGTGCAGTTCGGCCTGCACGCGCTTCATGATTTCGACCGGGCACGGCGATCCGGCCATGATGCCGGTCCGCAGCGTCGAGGTATCGTACGAGGCAAAATCGGGCAGTGCCAGCATCGCGATGAACATCGTCGGCACGCCGTAGAGCGACGTGCATCTCTCTTTGACGACGGCCTGCATCGACATCGCCGCATCGAAGCCGAAGTTCGGGATGACGAGCGTCGCGCCGTGCGAGAGGATCGCGAGATTGCCCAGCACCATGCCGAAGCAGTGATAGAACGGCACGGGTACGCACACGCGATCGGCGTGCGTGTAGCGGCAGCCCTCACCGATGAAGAATCCGTTGTTGAGGATGTTGTGGTGCGTGAGCGTCGCGCCCTTGGGAAAGCCGGTCGTGCCCGACGTGTATTGAATGTTGATCGCTTCGTCGAATTGCGTCGCGGCGAGCCGCGTCGCGAGTGCGGCGTCCGAGACGTTCGGAGCGGCCAACGCCACGTCGGCCCAGCGGAGCGCGCCCTCGAGCGGCCGGTCGATTTCGTCGTCCCCGATGAGGACGACGGTACGCAAGTCCGGCAGCGAATCGCGGATCTCGCGCACGATCTCGACGTAGTCGCTGGTCTTGTGACGCATCTGCACGAGCAGCACCGAGACGCCGCTCTGGCGCAGCGCATAGGCCGCTTCGGAGCTACGGTACGCGGGATTAATATTGACCAAGATGGCGCCGATCTTCGGCGTCGCGTACTGCGCGATGACCCACTCCACGCAGTTGGTCGACCAGATGCCGACGCGGTCGCCGTGCCCGACGCCGAGCGCGATCAGCCCGCGGGCGAACTCGTCGGTCGTCGCGCGTAGCTCGCCATAGGTCAGACGAACCCTTTGATGCACCGACACGACGGCTTCGTTGTCGGGATACGCCGATGCAATTCGATCGACGTGCGCCCCGAGCGTTTCGCCCAAGAGCGGAATCGTGCTCGCACCCGAACCGTAACTCGCTTCTGCCATGCGCGGGACTTCGCGCACGCGAACGAGCGCCCTAGGGGCGATTCGCATCGCACCCTGAGAATTATCGTGTCGTGAACGATCCGATCGGCGAAGATGCGAAGCGCGCGCACTGCGGTTCGCTCGCGGGATAGATGTCATAGCGATAGCTCACCGCATACGCCGTGGCGGGCGAAAGCTTCGGGAGCGGCACGGCTACGAGCGTCATGTATTCGGCGCCGGTCCCGATCGCGTTCGGCGTCGGCAACGGCGATGGGACGCTCGTCGCAGCGCCGAGCGGCACGTTCGCCGTTTTCGATGAAATCTGAAGCGAAGTGCTCGACACGAGGCCGCCGTCATTCGTGACGACCAACACGCCGAGATCATCGGGTACATTCGTCGCGCCCGGTTGCGGATAGACCAAGAAGTTGAGCGGAGCGGCCGTAGGCGGCGGCGGCCCGCAGGTCGCGGTCGCATGTACGGATCCGCTATTGCAAGCCGCGGCGAGCAGTACGGCAACGATTGGTAACGACCGAGTCAGCGAACCTCTCACTATAGCCCGTTTAGGCTAGCATTTCCCCAGTACCTTCGCCGTTCGGCCGATAAAAATCAAACTCTTAATTCTATAGTTGACTTCCGCGATATTCGGTTTTAGAATGCGGTTATGATCTCGTTCGATCATCTCGCGACAGGAGCCATCGTCGCCGCGCTTTTGGCCGACGGCGGTTCCGCTACGACGACGCTGCACGACTCGCTCGCTACCGGCTCGACCCTCACCGTTCGTACGATCTCCGGGTTCGTGCACGTCACGACGGCACCCGGCCCGGCGACGGTCGTCGCGCGAGCACGCTCGGGCGACGGTTCGCCGATCGACATGCACGTGGCGCAATCTCGCGCGAACGCCTCGTGGACCGTCTGCGAAGTCCCTCTCGCTCAGACGTCGTGTGACCGACAGACGGGCGTCGATCACGTGGGCCAGCATTCGAGAGTCGATCTCACCATCAGCGTGCCTGCGGGCGTGAATCTCGCGATCGGCACGGTGAGCGGCGATGTCTCCGTCGCCGGCGTTTCGAGTTCGGTTGCCGCCAAGAGCGTCTCGGGAGCGGTCGTCGTTGCGACCGAGGGCGACGCTCGCGTCGAGACGGTCTCCGGCAAGATCGTCGTGCGCGGCAACGCCGTCCGCTCTGCCAAGAGCGTTTCCGGCGATCTCGACGTTACGACGGACCCTTCTTCCGATGCGTCGATCGACAACGTGAGCGGAAACGTCAAGCTCGCGGTTCCGCGAACGGCGAGCGTGAGCGTTCGCGCGAAGACGACCAGTGGCGACGTTCGCGGTTCGGGTTCGCTGCGATTCTCGGGC
>CAZZUZ010000185.1:0-6197 GCA_964657315.1 Vulcanimicrobiota bacterium | reverse complement strand
GCACGAAGCGGAGGCGCGCCGGCTCGCTCTTCGAGCGTGGCAAACGCGGTTGAAAACCGCCGCTAATCCGGACGTTTTTCCCCGAGCGTACTGCCCAAAAACGGCACGCTCGTCGTCGTCTGCGGCAAGTGGCCGTCCCACTTGTCGATCGCGCGGCGCTCGAGTTCCAGTTCGCGCATGCGCATGAGCTGAGCGACCGGAATGTTGCGCTGGAGCTTGAGCGCCTCGACCTCGCTGCGCGCGCGGATCACGCCCTGCTGCGACTCGATCTTGATGCGCGCGAGTTCTTGCTCGGCCTGCTGCGTGCGCTGTTCCGAGGCGACTTTGAGCTGCGCCGCCTGCGCGAACGCGTAGGCGAACTGGAAGCGCGCCGTCGATACCGCATCGAGGCTCAACCCGAAGGGCCGGATGCGCTTGGACACGTCGGCTTTGAACTTGCTCTGCACCGTGAAGCGCCGGTCGATGAGATCGCTTGCGGAGTAATCCGCTACCGCTTCTTTCCACGCGTCGAGTACGGCCGGGCGCACGATGCGCGCGGCATAGTTCGCGCGCAATTCGCGATAGACGTCGACCGCACGAGCCGGCTGCACGTGGAACGTGACGTCGAGGTTCGCGTAGACGGGCTCGAGATCGTGACACGTCGCTTGGGCGCGGTCGAAGTGTATCGTGTTGATCTGCGTATTGACCGAGACGACGCGCTCTGCGTACGGGATTACCGCGTAGAGGCCCTCGCCGAGCAGCCGTCCAGTCGGCGCGCCGAAGCGCAATACGACGCCGCGCGCGCCGGGCTGCACGCGCCCGAACCCCGCCGTCCAGTTAAAACCGACTAACAACGCGAGAGCGGCGAGGCCGCCGCCCTGCGGCGTGAGATTCCACCACGTTCCTCGCCGCCGGAAAGCGAACGCGCTCGCAAACGCGAGCACGACGCCCGCAACCGCCGACCAATAGCGAATTGCGGTGAGATCGATCGAGACCTGACTAATGTCGCTCGGCATGCTCCTGCAACGTATCGGGGAGGCGCACCGTGACGGGGACTCGGACGGCCCGCGCTCGAATTACGTCAACCGTCAATTCCCATTAGGAGCACCGATTTTATGTCCGCAATCGCGACACCGCCGGCTTCGGCCGCAAACGAAGACGACGAGGCGATCCTCGAGGTCGTTCGCGATCTCGTCCGGGAACGCGTCGCACCGCGCGCCGCCGAGATCGACGAGAAGGGCGAATTCGCGCTCGACATCTACGAGTTGTTCGCGAAGAACGATCTGCTGGGCATTCCGTTTCCCGCCGAATACGGCGGGCTCGGACTCTCGTTCCTCACCTACGTCAAGGTCGTCGAGGAAGTCTCGAAGGCGTGCGCCTCGAGCGGCCTCATGATCGCCGTGCAAGAACTCGGCGCGTTGCCCATCATCATCGCCGGTAGCGACGCGCAGAAAAAGAAGTACATTCCCAAGCTCGCCTCGGGCGAATATCGCGCTGCATACGCGTTGTCCGAACCGGGAAGCGGCTCCGACGCCGCCGGCTCGATGCGCACGAAAGCCGAGAAGCGTGGCGACGGCTGGGTGCTCAACGGCACCAAGGTCTGGATCACGCAAGGCAACGTCGCCGACATCATCTGCGTTTTCGCCGTAACCGATCCCGAAAAGGGTCCCAACGGCATCAGCGCGTTCGTCGTACACAAAGATTCACCGGGCTTCAAAGTCGGCAAGCTCGAGAAGAAAATGGGCATCCGGGGGTCTCCGACGTGCGAGCTCATTTTCGACAACTGCATCGTGCCGGCCGAAGACATGCTCGGCGAAGAAGGCACGGGCTTCAAGACGGCCATGAAGGTGCTCGACAAATCGCGTCCGGGCATCGCGGCTCAGGCGCTCGGCATCGCTTCGGGCGCACTCGACTATGCGGCGAACTACGCGATGGAACGCATTGCGTTCGGTAAACCGATCGCGCAACAGCAAGGCCTGCAGTTCATGTTCGCCGACATGAAGGTCGACGTGGAAGCCTCGCGCCTGCTGCTCTACGAAGCCGCTCGTAAGTGCGACGAGAGTTCGCCCGACCTCACGCTCTATGCGGCGATGGCCAAACTCAAGTGCGGCGATACCGCGATGAGCGTCACGACCGACGCCGTGCAGATTCTCGGCGGCTTCGGCTATTCGACCGAATATCCGGTAGAGCGCATGATGCGCGACGCGAAGATCACGCAGATCTACGAAGGCACGCAGCAGATCCAGCGACTCGTCATCTCGCGCAGCGTCGTGGGTAAGAAACGGTAAATCCGTGTAGCTCTTCGGAAGAGGCTCGTCGCAAACGCGGCGGGCCGCTTTCTTTTAGCCGCCGACGCTGATCGCGGCGTGACCGAAGAGCGGCGGGATGAAGTGTCCGGCCAGAAACGAGAGGCAAAAAATTGCCGCACCGAAGCCGACGATCTCGATGCCCTTGCGCAGCGGCTGCCGTCCGCCCAGACGCCCCGAATAGAACCCGATCGCGAATAGCGCGACGACGGCGAACGCGAGTGCGAGCCAGCGCGTGACGTCGAGCGAGACGCCGAAGAAATACGGCAGCACGGGCAGCGCGCCGCCGACCGCAAACGACGCGGCCATCGCGACCGTGCTGCGCAATCCGCCGCCTTCGGCCTCGCGCAGATCGATGCCGAATTCGTCGCGCACCATCTCGTGCAGCCAGATCTCCGGATTTTTCTCCAGCCGCTTGACGATCATCAGCGCCTCGTCGTCGGTGAAACCCTTGAGGCGATAGTATGCGACCTGCTCGGCGAATTCGTCGAGGGGCATCGTAGCCATCTCGTAGCGTTCGAAGTCGATCGCATTTTGCACGACGTCGCGTTCCGCCCGGCCCCCGAGAAATTCCCCGGCTCCCATCGAAAGCGCCCCGACCAGCAGCGCGATCGCGCCCGTGATGACGATCGTCGCGCGGTCGGGCGACGCGCCGCCCACGCCCGAGACGATGCCGAGTGTCGTGAGGACGCCGTCCTGCGCGCCGAACACGACCTCGCGGATGCTGCGCTGCTTCTCGAGCTTCTGCCGCTCCGGGGTATCGGGAATGCGCGCGGCATTGCGGCCGTGGTCGGCGACGGTTACCGAACGGTTGTCGGTATTGATGTCGAGGGAATTGCGCGCCGGCTCCGGCGACCGGGTCTCCATGTACGAGCCGTTCCGGCTGCCCCGGCCCCCAGGCCTTCCGAATGGACGATTTAGGCGGCCCGAACGCGAACGTACGCGAGATGAGTTCTGGCGAGGAAAATCCGAACCCGATCGTCGCGATGGCGATGCGCATCCGTGCGAAGAAAGATGTGGAAACGACGATCGACAGCGCGACCCCGGCCGGCGAACGCTCGACGGAAATGGACGCGACGGCTTCGCTCGCGGCGTTCGGTGACGCGCTCGCCGTCGGCGCCAAGCGCCTCAATTCGATCATCGGTGCGGGCGCTTTGCAGTACGTGCGGCTCGAGAACCCGTTGCGCGTCCGGTTGCGCTTTGCGGACAAGCGCGTGAGCATGTCGGTGAACGAACTCCAGCAGCTCGTGGTCGTCAAAGGGCTCGGACTCGACGGCGAATACCAGTTCGACGCAGGCTCGAGCGTACCGGCGCTCATCAACCTCTCGAAACTCTCGACCGACGAAGGCTACCGCGAGGCGCTCACGCCGAACGTGCTGCTCAAAGAGATCGCGAAGGATGCGGAACTGCCGCGGCCTCCGCAGTGGGAAACCCTCGGACCGCTCCAGTTCTAGCGTTTCTTTTTCCGAGCCGTCTTTTTCGCAGCCGCCCTGGTTTTCGCCGACATCGCCTCGAGCACGAGCGGCGCGGTCGGACAGAGCTCGCGCACGGGACACTTGGGGCACAGCGGCACGGGCGCCTTGCAGATCTGACGGCCGTGCAGGATCAGCCAGTGATGCGCGTGCCGCAGCTTTTCGTGCGGCACGAGCGCGACGACGTCGTCTTCGACCGCACGCGGCGTCTTGCCGAGCGTAAGCCCCAACCGGCGCGAAACGCGAAAGACGTGGGTGTCGACGGCGAATTCGGCACCCTCGAACGCGACCGAGAGTACGACGCTCGCGGTCTTGCGGCCGACGCCCGGCAGCGCTTCGAGTGCGGCGCGGTCTTGGGGTACTTCGCCGCCGTGCCGCTCGACGAGCCCGCGCGCGGCCGCGACGATGTTCTTGGCTTTCGTGCGAAAGAAACCGCACGACTTGACGATGCGCTCGACGTCTTCGAGCGGTGCGTCCGCGAGCGCTTGCGGCGTCGGATATGCGGCGAAGAGAAACGGTGTGGTCAGGTTGACGCGCGCGTCCGTACACTGCGCGCTGAGGATGACCGCGACGAGGAGCGTGAACGGCGAATCGTACTCGAGTTCGGTAACGGCCGCAGGGTACGTTTGCTCGAGGATGTCCAGTTCCGCGTGTGCGACGGCGCGAGTGACCTTACGAGACGGAAACGGTATCTGCACCACGGCGGGCGAGTTTCGGCACGAGCGTGTCGAACACTCGCGATCCCATGCCGTTCTTCAAGCAAAAAGACCCGACGATCCCGCCGGGCCAATCCGTCGCCAAGCGCTTTCCGGTGCTGCACGTCGGCGAAGTGCCCGAAATCGATCCGCAGACGTGGCGCTTGAAAATCTACGGCTTGTGTGAAGAACCCTACGAGCTGAGTTTTGCGGAGCTGCGGGCGTTGCCGAGCACCGAGTTCCGCGGCGACATTCACTGCGTGACGCGCTGGACGCTCAAGGATTCGCACTGGCGCGGCGTGTCGTTCAAAACGCTCGCGGAACTCGCGAAACCGTTACCCGAAGCGAAGTTCGTCATTCAGTACGCGCCGGGATACTCGACGAATCTGCCGCTCGAGACCATGCTGGACGACGACGTCCTCATCGCGTACGAATTCGGGGGTGCCGCGCTCGAACCGATCCACGGCGGACCGGTCCGGACGGTCGTTCCCAAACGCTATTTCTGGAAGTCGGCGAAATGGATACGCGCGATCGAGTTCGCCGCCGAAGACGCGCCGGGCTTTTGGGAGAAGCGCGGCTATCACAACGAAGGAGATCCGTGGAAAGAACAGCGTTACGCCGGCATTCCCAAATGGTTCGAATGAAACCGCGCGCGGCTCAAACGAACTGGCTGGCAAAGATTTGCGTTGCGAAGGGGCCGACGATGGGCAGCGTGATGTCTTTGCCCTGGAAACCCATGATCGTCGTATAGATCCACGCGACGAAAAACACGAGGCCGATGATCGGGATCAGGATCAGCCCGAGAAAAATCAGCGGGTGGATGATCGCGAAGAGCACGTTGAGCACGACCATGATCGCGATGTAGCCGCCCCAGAGGACCACCGATTGCGCGGCGGCGTGTTTGACGAATTTGTTCGTACCGCCGCCGAAGAGCATGATCAGGCCCCCGACGATTCCGAAAATCCAGGCGATTCCGGCTGCCACGTTGGGCTGGAGTCCGAACGGAGCGTCCGTGGTGGGTTGAATGGCCATTCCATCTCCTCGAAAGCAAGTAGTGGGATGAATGAGAGAAACCAGGCCTTACCAAGCCCCTGTCCCGCCGTCACGATAGCGTCGGAAGGAAGAGAAACCCTCCTGCCGCTCGGCGAAAGCTCGGTCTAGTGTGCGAGCCGGTGCTGGGAACCGTCGCGCTCCACGAGCCCTTCGGCCACGAGCCGCTCGAGTACCGCTTCGACTTCGGCACGCTCGTGATGGCGCACGTCTTCGCTCAGCGCGGCGTGGAGATCGAGCAGCGAAATCGCGGCGTCCGGGGCTAGTTCGCGCAGCCGATCGACGATACGCCCGCGCACGAACCGCGTCGTGCGTTCGAAGGCGATCCGTTCCTGAGGCGATTTCGCGCGCGCGGACGCCGCCGCACGTTCGCGCAGGACGGCCGGGTCGATCGGCGCTGCGGCGCAGCATCGCACGAGCGGACAGAGCAGACACTTCGGCGCGCGCGCCGTGCATATCGTCGCGCCCAGGTCCATCATCGCAGAGTTGAAAGCGTAGCCGCGGCCCGGCGGCACGAGTTCGTCCGCGCGCCGGTCGAGCTCGGCCGGCGTCGCTTGCGGCGGCCACTCGAGGCCGTACTGCGTGCGGTGCACGATGCGTCGCACGTTGGTGTCGGCTGCCGCGAGGTCCGCATCGAACGCGAATGCCGCGATCGCGCGCGCCGTGTAGGGGCCGACGCCTGCGAGCGAGAGTAG
>CAZZUZ010000184.1:0-6245 GCA_964657315.1 Vulcanimicrobiota bacterium | reverse complement strand
CCACCCTCGCGACCGACTACAAGTCGACGCTCAATCTCCCGGCGACCGCGTTTCCGATGCGCGGCGAGCTCCCGAAAAAAGAGCCCGAACGCGTCGCGTGGTGGCGCGAGCGGGGCGTGTACGCGCGCCGGCTGGCTGCGAACGCGGGCAAACGCCAGTGGATCCTCCACGACGGACCGCCGTATGCCAACGGCGATCTGCACATGGGCCACTTCGTCAATCGCGTGCTCAAAGATGTCTTCGTGAAGATGCACCTGCTCGACGGTGCCGAGGCGTACTTCGTGCCCGGCTGGGACATGCACGGGCTGCCCATCGAATTCGAAACGCTCAAGCATCTCGGCCTCGACTTCCATCGCATCGACCCGATCGAACTGCGCGCGAAGTGCCGCGAACGCGCCTTACACTGGCTCGACGTGCAGCGTTCGACGATCCTGCGCATGGGCGTGCTCGGCGATTACGATCGTCCGTATCGCACGGTCGATCGGGAATTCGAAGCGACGATCGTCGACACGCTCGGCGATCTCGCGGCCGCAAACCAGATGTACAAGGGTCTGCGCGCGACGCTCTGGTGCATCAAGGACGAGACGGCGCTCGCGGAAGCCGAGATCGAATACAAGGAGCGCGTCTCGCCGTCGATCTACGTGCGCTTCGCCGCAAACGTCGCGCAGCGTGCCGACCTGCTCGCACGAACGGGCGTTGCGGCGGGTGACGAGAAGCTGTCGATCGTCATCTGGACGACGACGCCGTGGACCCTGCCCGCAAACGTCGCGATCGCGCTCAAGCCCGACGCACAGTACGGCGTGTACCGCCGCGATGGCGAACTCTTGCTGCTGGCCGACGCGCTCGCCGAGGACGTCTTCGCGCGCGCCCCCGGCGGTGCTTACGAACGCGTCGGCGGCGCGGAGGGTATGGCGCTCGTCGGCACTGCGGTCCGTCATCCGTTCGCGGACCGCGATTCTGCGGTCGTTTCCGCGGACTACGTGGAACTCGAGACCGGTACGGGTGCGGTGCATACGGCTCCGGGTCACGGCGCGGACGACTTCGATACGGGCATGCGCTTCGGTTTGCCCATCCTCTGTCCGGTCGATGCCGCGGGCCGGTTCACGAGCGATGCCGGTCCGTATGCCGGCTTGCAGATCTTCGAGGCCAACGACACGATCGTCGCCGATCTGCAGACGAGCGGCGCACTTCTGGCGCGAAATGACTACGACCACTCGTATCCGCATTGCTGGCGTTGTAAGAATCCGGTCGTCTTCCGTGCGACCGCGCAGTGGTTCATCTCGATGGACGTCAACAAGCTGCGCGCGCGGATCGAAGATCAGATCCCGCACGTGAAATGGTTCCCCGAATGGGGCGAGCGCCGAATGACGCAGATGATCGCGAACCATCCCGAGTGGTGCGTCTCGCGTCAGCGCACGTGGGGCACGCCGATCCCCGCGGTCGTCTGTCGCGCGTGCAACGAGTCGACGCTCGATCCGGAGGTCGCGCACAAAGCGGGCGCGATCTTCCGCGAGCGCGGACCGGAGAACGGTAATGCGTCCGATCTCTGGTGGACCGAACCCGTCGACACGTTCCTGCCGGAGAATTTCTCGTGTCCGAAGTGCGGCGGACGCACCTTCGACAAAGAGATGAACATCGTCGACATTTGGTTCGAGTCGGGCGTCACGCACCGCGCGGTGCTCAAGCCGCGCGGCATGCACTGGCCCGCGGACCTGTATCTCGAAGGCAGCGACCAGTATCGTGGCTGGTTTCGCAGCAATCTCATCACCGCGGTCGCGACCGCGGGCGCGCCGCCGTACAAGGGCGTCGTTTCGACGGGCTGGGTGGTCGACGAAAACGGCCGCGCCATGCACAAGTCGACGGGCAACTACATCGGCGCGAACGACGGCATGGCGACCTACGGAGCCGACGTGCTGCGGCTCTGGGTTTCGTCCGTCGAGTTCACCGCCGACATGCGCCTGGGCAAAGCGCTGCTCGATTCGATCGGCAGCGTCTATCGGAATTTACGCAACCGTCTGCGGATCTTGCTCGGCATCGTCGAGGACCTCACGCCCGAGCGTATGATCGCGCCGGGCGACCTCGAGCCGATCGACCGCCTCGCGCTCGCGCGGCTGAACGATCTCGCGTATCGCGTGCGTACCGATTACTTGAGTTATAAATTACACGACGTCTATCTCGCGCTCGTCGATTACGATACGGCCGATCTCTCGAGCTTCTACGTCGACCTGCTCAAGGACCGGCTCTACAGCGGCGCGCGTGACGGAAAGGCGCGCCGCTCCGCGCAGACCGCGATCTTCACGATCCTCGAAACGCTCTGCGCGCTCTTCGCACCGCTGCTCTCGTTTACGGCGGAAGAAGCGTGGCAGTACGTGCCGGCGGCGCTGCGCGGCGACCGCCTCAGCGTTTTCGATCTGCAGCTGCCTGCCGGCAGTGCGCGCGGAACCGCCGAGAACGCCGACCTCGAGCTCTGGGCGACGCTCAAGCGGCTGCGCACGGCCGTCGCGGCGAGCGAGGGCGAACGCGACTACGCGCTGCAAGCAACGGTATCGGCGTCTCCGAGAGCGATCGCGAGCCTGCGCGCGTTGGGTGACAGTCTGCGCGAAGCGCTGGTCGTCTCGCATCTGACGCTCCTCGAAGATGCCGCGCTCGGTGACGACGAACCGCATCTCTCGCTTGCGGCGGCCGAAGGCGAAAAATGCGCGCGCTGCCGCAAGACGCTGCCGCTCTCCGGCGACCCGGTGCATCCGACGATCTGCGCCCCGTGCGCGGAGATCGTCAGAGCGTTCGATTCGGCCCGCACGTGATCGAAGCACCGGCCGCAACGTAGAACGGCGCCGCCGATTCGCTAGCCGTAGCACTCGCGGAGTCGATCGATCGTCATCGGGCGGGCACAGGCGTAGCCCTGCACCATGTCGCAGCCGAGCGACTTGACGACCGCGAGCGCTTCTTCGGTTTCGATGCCTTCGGCAACGACCGATACGCCCAGACTGTGCGCGAGTTCGGTTACCGAACGCACGATGGAATAATCGTACGCGTCGACCGCGACGTTGGTAACGTAGCGGCGATCGATCTTGAGCGCCTTGGCGCGGAACGTTTTGAGATACGAGAGCGCGGCGTACCCTTCGCCGAAGTCGTCGATGCTGATGCTCACGCCCGCGATCTCCAGTTTGCGCGCGGTCGCGACCGCGTTCTTCCGATCGATCATGCGCGAGGTCTCGGTCAGTTCGATCGTCAGACAGTGTGGCGGAATACCGTGACGCTCGAGCTTCGAGAGCGCGCGTTTGGCGAATTCCGGTTCTTCGAAGTTGCGCATCGAGACGTTGACCGAAAGCGTTCCGTCGAGGTGACGGATCGACGTCCATTCGGAGGCCGCGCGGTCCAGAACGTAATCCGTGAGATAGCCGATGATTCCACGATCTTCGGCGAAGAGCACGAACTGATCGGGGCGCTCGTAGCCTTCGGGAGCCCCCGGCCAACGCGAGAGCGCTTCGAAGGTCGCGATCTTGCCCGTCTTCGCTTCGAAGATCGGCTGATATTCCAGGACGATTGCATTCGAATGCATCCCTTCGTTGAGGCGGCGCGCGATGGTATCGTCGATGCGCCGCGTTTCGATCGCCGAGCCGGAGAAGACGCGCTGACGCTGCGATTCCGCGATCGCGATCGCCGCATGTCCGGCAAGTGTCTGCGCGAGATGCCGGAGTCGCCACGCGATCGAAACTTCGAGCCGCCACCCGACGATGAGGATGCCGATACGATGCTTGTTGATCGAGATCGGCACGAGCATGACCGTTTTCGCGCCTTCGGCGCGGCTCTGTGCGAAACCGGAATCGGGGCCGTCGATCTGATCGGCTCCGACGATGACGATTTCGCCCGCATCCAAGTGCGCGTCGGCCGCGCGCGTGCGCGGCGTCGACGACTCCATGCCCGCTAGCCAGGTGTTGCTACGCGTACAGAGCGCGCCGTGATACGTATGCGAGAGATTGGGCTCTTGACGGGAGATCACGGCGTAGTCGCTGCCCAGCAGGGTCATGGCGACCGAGGCGATGCGGCCGCACGTCGCTTCGAAATCGGCGTCGCTCGCATAATCGCGGATGAGGCTCGAGACCAGCGCGTACTCCGCACGATTGACCTGCGCTTCGACGAACACCGAACCGATGGTGCCGAACGTACGCACGATTTCGCCCGCGATGTTCTCCATCTCGTTTCGGATTCCGTCGTTCGTCACGTGTGCTTCGCGCGAACAACCGGCGAGGACGCCGAGGACCGCATCGCCCGCAACGAGCGGAATGGCCCACGCCGATTTCGTGCCGATGTCGATCGCTTGCCGAAGCGCGTACGGAGAGTTCTGGTAGTCGTCGTCGACGAAGATCGGCTGCCCGTTGCGATAGCACGAACCGACGAGACCCTGACCGTCGTGTAAGACCGGAAGCGTCAGTTCGCGCAACGCCTCCGTGAGCAAGAGCGGCACGAGCACGTCGCTGTCGCCGTTGTGCCAGTAGACGACCGCACCGTCGCAGCCGCAGATCTGGCGAGCGAGTTCGAGCTGGCGCGCTGCGTTCTCGGTAGCGGCCGGAATCGCGGCGATGTCGGTAGGCTGTCCCCAGGGAAGCACGCGATTGAAATTGGGGGCCGTGAAGAGCCGACCTGCATGCCGCCGTTCGTGCGACGTCACAGTCCCGGGTGTTCCCCGCTCGCGCGTAATCTAACGGCAACACCGCGGCTACGCGGCGTTCACCCGAGCCGGTTATCGTTGCCGCCATGGACGGAATCGAACTCATGGCGACCGCGATGCACGCCGCACAATCGCGACTCGACGTTTCGGCGGCAAACCTCGCAAACGTCTCGAGCGCGGGATTTCACAAGCACGTCGCTCGTACGCGTTTGACGCGCGACGGGCTCGTCGTTCAAAGCAGCCTCGAGACCTCGCAGGGCCCGCTGCGGCGCACCGGGCGCGCGTTCGATCTCGCGATCGCCGGGCTCGGATCGCTATACGTCATCGATGCGAGTGGCAAAGAGAGCGCCAGCCGCGGCGGTGCGTTCGTGCGCGACGCGGCCGGACATCTCGTCGACGAACGCGGCCGCAAACTGCTCGGCGAGCACGGCGCCTTGCGCGTCGCCCCGGACGCCGTCATCGATTCTCGCGGATACGTGTCGTCGGGTGGCGGCGACCGCGACCGCCTCAAGACCACGCCCGCTACCGAAGTGCAGACCGGCTTTTTAGAAACGGCGAACGTCGATGCCGTTCACGAGATGATCGACGTCCTCGGCGCACAGCGTGCGTTCGAAACCGCACAGAAGACGCTCTCGGCGATCGACGACGAACGGCAAAAGGACGTCGACGACGTCGCGCGGGTGAAGTCGTGAACCGCGCGATGCTCGCCGCCGCGAGCGGCATGGCGGCCCAGCAGCACAATCTCGACGTCGTCGCCGACAACCTCGCGAACGCCGACGTCGTCGGCTTCAAGAGCGCGGAAGCGACGTTCGCGCAACTCGGCGGCGGCGCGCTGCTGGGCACCGCGTCGACCGGCACGCGCGAGCTCTTCACCGCGGGCAAACTGATGAAATCGGGCGGCCCGTTCGATTGTGCGATCGACGGGGCGGGCTTCTTCACGATCGAACGCAACGGCGAGCGTGCGTTCACCCGGGCGGGTTCGTTCACGCGAAGCCCCGACGGGTCGCTGCGCAATGCCGACGGCTGGACGCTACGCGGCGTGAAGGTGCCCAGCGGCGCGCGCGATCTCGCGGTCGCGCCGGACGGTGCGGTAACGGCGATCGTCGGAAACGCGCGCACGCGTTGCGGCGCGATCGCGCTCGCGAGCTTCGACGCGCCGGAGAAGCTGCGCGCGCTCGGCTCGGCGACGTACGCCGCGAGCCGCGATTCCGGCGCCGCGCGCGTGCTGCACGCGGGCGGCGAACGCGAGCCCAAAATCGTCTTCGGCAGTCTCGAAAAATCCAACGTCTCCGTCGTCGATTCGATGATGGCGATCCTCGCCGCGCAGCGGGCGTACGAAGCGAATTCGAAAGGAGTGCAGGCCGCCGATGAAATGCTGCGGATCGCAAATAACATTCACCGCTCCTGAGCCGCCGGCGGCGCGGGATGCGACGCGCGAAGCGGCGGCGCAGTTCGCAGCGGAACTCACGCGCGTCGCGTTCGCGCCGCTCGCAAAAGCGCTCGGGTTTTACGGCGACGCGGCGCTCGCAGCCGCATCGCAATCGATCGCGCGCCGCGAGACCGGCGGACTCAC
>CAZZUZ010000183.1:0-6248 GCA_964657315.1 Vulcanimicrobiota bacterium | reverse complement strand
GCGCTCGAACTCGCCGGACGCGACGACGAAGCGGAAGGCCGGCGCGCAGACTGTTGTGGCGCCGCGCAACCGGGGCCCGCGCAGATGCCGGCCGGCAAATCGCCGCTCAGCAAGCGGCAGCGAGAAATCGCCGGCCTCATCGCCGCGGGCCGGACGAATGCGCAGATCGCTCGCGGTTTGGGTGTCGGCGAGGGTACGGTAGAAAAGCATATTTCCGCCGCCTTTACGAAGCTCGGGGTGCGTTCGCGTGCGGAGCTCGCCGCGCGCGTCACGCGTGTTGTCGACGCGTAGCTACCGCGAGTCGCGCACGGCGCCGATCGTGGTAGACTCAGATACTCGCGCGAAACCCGAGTCCGAACGCGCTCGGATTGATGCCGTCCACGCTTGGGACGCGTTTGTACGAGCCTTCGATCGAGAGCCCGATGCCCGGCACCGAGAAGAGCTTCTGCCCGACGAATATGTTCGTGCCGAAACCTTCAGAAGTCGTATTGAAGCCGCGCCCGTATCCAGGGTCGTATCCGCAGTCCAAACAGAACAAGCGCGGCCCGTGATTCTCACGCACGTTTACCGTGTAGAGTGAGAAGCCGAGTCCCGCATAGATCGGCGTCGTGAGGCGCGCCGAGGCGCCGATTCCGAAAAAGCCGACGCGGCCGCTCGACGTGTTGCCGAACGAGTCGTCGAGATCGAGCCGCGCTCGCACCGGCACGATCGTCTTCGGGCCGAAATCGTAGCCCGCACCGACGTCGCCCTGCACCGTGCCGCCGAGATTTTGCGCGCTGCCCTGCGAAATGAACTGCGGGCCTGCATAGATCGAGAGCGGACCGTCGGCCAGAGCCGGTGCGAACGACGAGAAAACGATAGAAACGGCGAGCGCGCCGCAGACCAACGAGCGATGCATCCATGCGGCGTACGGCGCACGGGAGCCATCGCCTCTCGGACGAACGCTCCGCCCGGCTATGCAAGAATCGTCGGTGCTCTTCTTGCTTCTGGCGTCGATCGTGGTGGTCGCCGTCGTGGCGAAGCGCTTCATGGTTCCCTATCCGATCGCATTCGTGATCGCGGGATCGTTGCTGGCATTTTCCCCGAAAGCGCGGCCGATCCAACTCGATCCGCAGTGGGTGTTCCTGATCTTTCTGCCGCCGCTGCTCTACGCCGGCGGCTGGTCGACCGACTGGAACGTCTTCAAACGAAATTTGCGGCCGATCGGGCTGCTCGCGTTCGGGCTCGTCATCGCGACGACGGCCGCGGTCGGCGTGGTCGCGCACGCGGTCGCGCCGGATATGGGCTGGGCCGCGGCCTTCACGCTGGGCGCGATCGTTTCGCCGCCCGACGCCGTCGCCGCGGGTGCGGTCTTCGAACGGTTCTCCGTGCCGTCGCGCATCGTCGCGATCCTCGACGGCGAAGGGCTCGTCAACGACGCGGTCGCGCTCGTCATCTACCGCTTTGCGGTCGCCGCCGCACTTACCGGCATCTTCTCACCAGTGAAGGCGACGCTCTCGTTCTTCGTCGTCGCGCTCGGCGGCGCGCTTCTGGGACTGGCCTTCGGCTTCGCAATCGTCAAGCTCGCGTTGCTGCTGCGGAAGTACGAACTCTCGGACTACCTCATCGACACGACGATCCAGCTGATCGCGCCGTACGCGATCTACCTCTCGGGCGAGATCCTCGGCGTTTCGGGCGTGCTCGCGACCGTGACCGCGGCCGTCTACGTCAGCCGTCAGGCGGGCAAGATCTTCACGCCGGACGGACGCCTGGTCGCGTACTCGGTGTGGGACACATTGATCTTTCTGCTCAACGGCCTCGTGTTTCTGCTCATCGGTCTGCAACTGCGGGAGATCGTCGAGAATCCGAAATTCGGCTGGGGCGAGATCGCGCTCGGGCTCGAGATCAGCGCACTCGTCATCGTGGTTCGCATCGTCTGGGTCTATCTCGCGACGTACGTGCCCCGGCTGATTTTCAAATCGATCGACCGCGAAGAAGGCCGCCCGAGCGTGAGCTACATCTTCATCATCGCGTGGAGCGGCATGCGCGGCATCGTCTCGCTCGCGGGCGCGCTCGCGCTTCCCGAACGTCTGCCGAACGGCGCCGAATTCCCGGCGCGCAGCGAGATCTTGTTCATCACGTTCTGCGTCATCTTCATCACGCTCGTCTTCCAGGGGCTCTCGCTCATCCCGTTGCTCAAGATCTTACGCATCCAGCGCGAAGACGATGTCGACCGCAGAGAGATCGAGGTGCGCGTCGCCGCCCTGCGCGCGGGCATCTCGAGATTGCGCAAACTGGAACCGACCTTCGACTCGACCGAAGCGTGGGAGGTCGAAGGCCGCATTCTCGGCGAGTACGAGTATCGCATCGCGCACCTTTCCGGCCACCTCGACGGCAACGTCGATGCGACGGGCGTCGCGTTCGATCACGAGCTCCAGGAAGAAGCGCTCAAAGCCGAGCGCCGCGAGATCACGCGTCTGCGTGACGGCGGCGACATTCCCGACGAAATCTACCGCCGCGTGCAGTACGACCTCGACCTCGCGAGCGAGCGGCTCTCCTAGGTATTCATTGCTAGCAACGATTCGAGCGCGACGCGGTTGGTGCGGTCGACCACGATCGGCGTCTTACTGACGAACCCGTCACGCAGCGCCGCCAAATCGGTGTCGTCTTCGATCGTCTCCGTATCGAACGAACCCCAGAGCCAATAGTACGTGCCGCCGCGCGGGTCGGACCGGCGATCGAGCCGGTCGGTGTACGCTTTACGCCCCTGACGCACGTACTTTTCGCCCGCGACGTCCGCAACCGCGAGATTCGGGACGTTGACGTTGAGCAGCGTGAGCGGCGGCAAGCCGTGCTCGAGCACGTCGCGCGCGGCTTCGAGGCCGACCTTCGCGGCGGTCTCCCAATGCAGACTCTCGGACGGCTCGGGCCAGCCACCGGCGAGCGAGAGCGCGATGGACGGCACGCCGACGATCGTGCCTTCGATCGCGGCGGCTACCGTACCGGAATAGTTGATGTCGTCGCCGGCGTTCGCACCCCGATTGATGCCGCTGACGACGAGCGACGGCATCCCACCGCAAAGATCGTACGAACCGACCACCACGCAATCGGCCGGCGTGCCCGTGCAGAAGTACGTCGGCACGGCTCGGCCGCGCACTTTACCCGCACGCACCGGATGCTTGATCGAAATCGAATGCCCGACGCCGCTATTGTCCTTGTCGGGTGCGACGACGGTGACGTCGCCGAGTTCCGCGAGCGCTTCGGCGATGGCGATGATGCCGGGACTGCGATAGCCGTCGTCGTTCGTGACGAGAATCTTCGGACGGCTCACTTCGCGGGCTCTTCGGCAGCCTTGACGAGCGACGAGAGGATGAACGAAACGATCGAGAGCACGAGCGCGCCGAGGATCGCGGCGACGAAACTCTCGACCGTCAGGCCGATGCCCAGATGCGCGACGATCTCGAACGTAATCGCATTGATGACGAGCGTGAAGAGCCCGAGCGTGAGAATCACCGCCGGCAGCGTCACGAGAAAGAGGATCGGCCGGATAACGGCGTTGACGATGCCCAAGATGATCGCGGCGACCACCGCCGATCCGAAGCCGGCGACGTGCACGCCGGGCACGACGTAGGGGACCGCGAGCATGGCGAGCGCGTTCACGATGAGGCGAATGATCAGACCAATCATGCCGCTACCTCCGGCGCCCGGCTGCCGAATGCCTCGCACGGCCGCTCCGACGCGGGCATCCGTAGTCCTACGGACGACGCCCGCCACATTCGTGCGTATCGTCGCAGCATGAACGCTCTAATTGCAATCGCTCAGCACGATCTCGACTCATTCATCGGCGTCGCAAAAGAACGCGGCGTCCCCGACGACGCCCTCGTCCCGCTGCTCCGGCAGAACGGATGGTCCGAACGGCGCGTGTATCGCGCGCTCTCCGACTACTACGGCCGCGCGCTTGGAATGACGCCGCCCAACCGCAGCGGCCCCGCCGAGAACGCACGCGACGGCTTTTCGTATCTCGTGCTCTTCTTCACGCTCGGCACGTGGGCGACCGCGCTCGGGCAGATCTTCTACTATTTGATCGATTCGCGTTATCCCGATCGAGTCTACGACTACTACGGCCACTCGACGTTCTTTTCAGACATGTCGTGGCAACTCGCCGCGGTGATCGTTGCGTTTCCGGTCTTCGTCTTCGTACAACGTCAGATCGAGGAGCAATTGTCGGCGCGGCCCGATTCTGCGGATTCCGGCGTGCGGAAATGGCTGACGTATATCGCGCTCGTTATTGCGGCGATGCTCTGCATCGGCGACGCAATCTGGTTTCTAGAAGGCTTATTACGCGGCGAGCTGACGATACGCTTCGGCCTGCGCGTACTTACCCTGATGACGATCGGCGGCGGCATCTTCGCCTACTACCTCAGCGGTATCGCACGGCCGCATGCGGAGGCGGCATGAACGCGCGCAGCGGCCTCGCGGCCGGAGCGTTCGTCATCGTCGCGGCGGGACTCGGCTTCGGCTTCACACAGACCGGATCGCCCGATACCGTTCGCGCGAAAACCGCCGATGCGCGCCTCCAGGAAGCGATCGAAATGCGCGCTATCGACGGCGAAGATCTCGTTGACCGGAAATTGTACGGCGAGAGCACGTCGGCATCGACGAAAACCATCCGGTACGTCGCGCTGCCGCGGCATCGCTACGCACTCTGCGCCACGTTCGCGCTCGAGGGGAACGCGTTCGATGAAGACTCGGACCCCGAGCCCGCCTGGAAACACTCGGCGGGCCTCTATTGCTACCGCTTCGATGCGCGATCGGCGTCGAGCGACGTGCCGCTGTCCGGCAGCGCCGGCATTCCGCGATCCTAGCGAAAGCCGAACCGGAAGCCGATGTCGGCGCCGCTGTTCGCGAGGCCGTCGACGCCGGGAAGAAAGCGATACCCGGCCTCGAGCGAGACGTTGAAATTCGGCGTCGTCGCCAAGCGCTGACCGGTGAAGAACGTGCCGCCGATTCCCGAGTTCGCGGTCGACGGCATGCCGATCTCACGGCCCGGAAGGCCAAAGCCGACCGGGACGATGAAATTTTCTTGCGGTGCGGACACGCGATCGAGCGAGACACCCGCGCCGAAATACAACGGTGACGTCAAGCGCGCGGTCACGCCCGCGCTGAAGACGTTCGGACCGCCGGGACCGCTTGCAAACGCGTCGCGCACGGCGATGTCGACGCGCACCGGAACCGCATCGGTTTTCGGCCCGAGGCCGTACGCGAGGCCGAGTTCGGGTAACGGGTCCGATTCGCCGCCCGTAGTAAATACTAGCGTCTGCGCGGTAAGGGCCAGACCTCCGCCGGCGAGTGCCGGCAACGGCGCGAGGCAAGTGAATGCGACGCTCGTTAGGATAAGGGCGCGACTGGCAAAGCGAATCATCGCTAGTTCCATTCATAACCCATATGGGCTATGCCTGCCGAAAATCTAGGGTTTGGCGAACGAGGCTGCGGCCTCGGGCGAGAACCGCGCGCCCTCGTTGCGAAGCCGCTCGAGATCCCGCGGCGAGAACGACTCTTCGATGAGGGCCGTCAGTCGCCGATGCGTGCGCAGCGAGGCCGCATCGCGTTCGAAGCCGTTGCGCTCGACGGCCGCGTCGGCAAAACCGGCGAGCATCGCGGCGCGCGTGTAGTCGCCGCGTAGCGCGCAGACGAGCCCGAGGATTTCGATCGCCATCGCGACGTTGCTGCTCTCCGTCTCGATCGAAATGAATTTGCCGATCGCCTCGAACGCCGCGTGTGCCGCGCCGTGTAGATCGTCGGCCGCGCACAAAAACGCCGCGAGATCCATCTGCATGATGCCCAGGAGATGCACGTTTCCGGTCGGACGTATGAGCGCGAGCGTCTCGTTCGCCATCAGGATCGCCTCGGCGATCGAGCCGCTCATGTAGGTGCTATAAGCGAGATAGACGCGCGTGAGCAACTCGCCCGCGACGTCTCCGCGCGAGAGCTGCTGCTCCATGAGTTGCGTCAGCATCGCCTCGGAGGCCGCGAAGTCGCCGCGGCTCATCGAAATCCACGCGCGGAAGCGACGCAGCGCGACCGCCGTCCCGAGCGGGACGTCGCGTGCCGCCTCCGCCTCCGAAAGCGGCAACTCGGCTTCGTCCAGCAGGTTGAGGCCGAGTGCGGCCTTCGCCGATCCGACGAGCGCCGAGAGCAGCGTGGCCGCGTCCCCGCTCGCGCGCGCGCACTCGAGCGCGCGACGTGCGTACTGCCAAGCGAGTCGCTTT
>CAZZUZ010000182.1:0-6259 GCA_964657315.1 Vulcanimicrobiota bacterium | reverse complement strand
CGAATTTGAGCGTGTGCAGTTCCGAGAGCTGCAGCAGCGTCTCGCGATCGACCCGGCCGTGCCCGATCTCCGACAGCGGCTTACCGTCGGCGTACGCGAGAATGAAGTCCTCGACGGCGGTCGACGCGAGATCGACCGCACCGCCGACGCTCGCAAGACCGCTGCGCAGTTGCACCTTCTGCGCAGTCGGCACGCTCGATATCGGCGTACATCCGCCGGCCTTGCATCCGAGAATGGCGTCGAGCTTCGTCAGCGCCGCCCGGTGCGCGTGGACCAACGCGTTCGCATCGTATCCGGATCCGCCCGACACGGCGGCTAGGCTCAGCGCGTCGTCGGCCTTGCCGATGGCCGGTATCGCGTGAAAGAGCGGGTCGGTTGCGGCTTCGGTCGTTTGCGGCGCGAGCCCGCAACCCGGCGCGAACCCGTCGAGCAATGCGCTGCCCGTCGCACGCGTTCGCTGATCGACGTCGGCCCAAACGAACACATCGCTTGCCGCCGGACAGCCGGTCGCCGCGAACGAGCCTTGCGCGGCATAGAACGCGCGATACGACGCTCCGAAATGCTGCATCATCGTCGCGCCGTGCGGCGTCAGCTCGCCGGGAGCGACCTCCCACGTCGCCATCGGATACGCGACGTACGGATCGAGCTCGGTCGGATTCGTCGGCGAACGCACGCCGTGCCGCGTCACGACGACCACGAGTTGCAAATCGCTCGAACGCGTCTGCGCGAGGGCGTTCGAACCTCCCGCGACGATGCACGCGAGGAGAAGAGAGGCTATGAGGCCACGCATCCGCACGGGAGCTACTTCACGCTAAAGCCCTGCGTGTAGTCGCCGTCCTCTTGCGACCACACGATCCACGCGTTTGCGGTTTTCGCGTCGATCCCGACCGTATGCGCTCCGCGGGCGACGGCCGACTGCCCGACGATCGTCGGCGCACCGTTCGGTACGTCGCGTAGCACCGTGAGCGTGCCGCTGCCCGCGCACGCGATCGTATGCGAGGCGAGGTCGAACGAGCATTGGTCCACGCGCGCCTGAATCGGCGTGCTGCCGACGAGCTTGCCGTCGAGACCGTACGCCGCAATGAGGCCGTTCTGGCCGCCGACGAGCACGTGGCCGTAATCGGCATCGAACTGCAGCGGGTGATTGCCCTTGATCTCCGGCGTCGGGACCGTCTTCGTCACCGTCAGCGTCACGGGATCGATCACGACGAACTCGGAGAGATCGGAGATGTTTTGATAGACGGCGTGCGTCTTCGGATCGACGCTGAGGTATTCGGGCTTGTGCCCGGGCAACGCGACGGTGCCGATGCTCTTCATGGTCGCGGCATCGACGACGAACACTCGCGTTCCGTCGTCTTCGTCGGCATAGATGTGTCCGTTCGAAGAGTCGTATGCGATCGCGTCGACATTGCCGTCGACGGCGGCGGTCCGCAACACCTTGAGGGCCACCGGGTCGATCTCGGAAACGGTATGCGATTCGCCGTCGCCCGTGTAAACGTGCCCGCTCGCGGGATCGACGGCGACTCCGTGCAGCGGCCCGACGCGCACCTGGCCGACGATCTTTCCGCTGTCGGCGTCGATGATGGTGAGCGCTTCGCTCGCCGTATGCGCCGCGTAGACGCGCCGGCGCGTCGCATCGACGGTAACGTAATCGAATCCGCTGAACACGGGAACGCGCTGCGGCGGCATGACGGGTAATAACGGCATGATGCGCGTTTGCCCGCCGTTTGCGCTCGAATCCTCTGCGCGAAATTCATCTAAAATTCACATTAACATGGGCCCGTAACTTCGATCTGCAAGGCTTAAGCGCACCTTAAATTTTATGGCGTAGCGTCGTCGCATGCGTACCGTTGCAGCTCTCGCCGCGCTCGTCTTTGCATTGCTTCCATTCGCTCCCGCGCCGGCGGCCGAACCGGCCACGGTCACGGGCATCGTCGTCGACCGCAGTAACGCGTTGCCGGTTACGAACGCCGTCGTCGAGCTTCGTGCCGCCAAAGCGATCGTGCAAACGACGAAGACGGACGGCAACGGCCGCTACACCTTTACGGTGCCTGCCGCGGTGTACGACGTCGTCGTTCGCGCGACGGGCTTCAACGTCTCGGAAAGCGACGACATCGCACTCGCTTCGGGCACGACGACGACGGTCGACGAATCGATGCAGTCCGCGAGCGCCGGCGCACAAGCCACGCTCTCGACGATCGGCCGCGTGACCGCCAATGCGCGCTCGCTCAGCGCCGCGACCACGATCTCACGCACGGTGAGCATCGCCGACGTCCAGTCGACGGGCCAAATTCGCTTCGGCGACCAGCTCGGCACGTTGCCCGGCGTGAACTTCCAAACGAGTTCGTCCGTCGGCGACGACGCGAGCATCAACCTGCGCGGTTTCGGCTCCGATGAAACGGCCGCACTGCTCGATGGCCATCCCGTCGGCCCGCTCGGCGTCGGAAGCGGCGGCTTCAACTTTAGCCTCGGGCCGGCATTCGGCCTGAGCGAACTCGACGTGACGTACGGCTCGGGCGCTCAAGGCCTCTTCGGCAGCGATACGATCGGCGGCGCGATCGACTTCGTGACGCTGAGCCCGACGGCGACGCCGCGCGCTTCCTTCCAGCAGCAATTCGGTGGGTTCGGCCTGCTCTCGTCGGGCGTCACCGCCACCGGGACGTTCGACAAACTCGGCTACGCACTCGCACTCGGCCGCCTCGGCGAGTACGGCGATTTTGCTCCACACCCGGTCGCGCAGTCTGCCCGCCCGAACAACGTTTTGGGCAGCTCGGTCCATCCCGACGGCGCGTGCGCCGGCGGCAAAGACGGACCCGCCACCAACCCCGACGCCGTCGACGTGAGCGCGTGCAATCTCGCCGTCAATACGTACGACGTCAGCCAGAATACCGAGCAGACCGTCGGCTTGCTCAAGCTCGACTATGCGCTCAGCCCGGTCACTCATTTTCGTGCGACCACCTACGGTGCGGTGCAATGGTCGGATTCGACCGGTAACGGCGATAATGATTTTCTGCCGTACTCGACGCGTCTCGGCCAAATCCGGAGCGGCCCGTCCAACTGCACGACGGCAGGCGGAGGCATGGGCTATCAAGTCGTTACGAACCCGCTCTCTGGAGCGGTCGCGTGCTATACGGCGCAGCAGTTCGCGGCGGCGACGTCGGGCCCCGACGGCGGCGGCGCCGATCGCCAGCGCTCGACGACGATGCGCGACTACGATTTTGCGTTCACCACGCAGTCCGGCATCAACAACATCACGCTCTCCGCGTTCGACAACAACTATCAGTATTGGAAGGACAGCAGCCTCGCAGGCGGTGTTTCGGCTGCGGGCGGCGGCCTCGGCACGCCGACCTTCGCGAATTACTACAACACGCAGGGCTATCTCGCGTCCGACGAGATCGCGACCGGACGCAATTACGTCGGATTCGGCTACTCGGTCTATCACCAGCTCCAGGACGGCGTGGAAGACGACGCATCGGGATCTTCGCCGCACATCCCGACGGGCTACTTCGGCGTCGGCAGCACGTTCGTGCGCGACACCTATCGCTTTAATGATCAATTCTCGCTCTTCGCGAACGCTTGGCTCAAGCACTCGTCCGTCACGGGCCAGACGACGTTCGATCCACGCGCGACGATTCAGGTGCATCCGACGCGTCGCGACGTCTTCCAAGTGACCTACGGCCGCTCCGACGGCGCGCCCTCGCCCCAGCTCAAACTGCAGGGCGTCGCGCTTGCGGCGGATCCCGGCTCGAGCCTCACGTCGGTGAGCTGCAACGGTCTCAACGACGTCACGAGCGCCGGCAACCCGAACCTCAAAGCCGAGGGCGCCGACGACTACGAGCTCGGCTTCGGCCATCGCTTCGAAGCCGACAGCAACGTACAGCTCAACGCCTACGTCACGACCGTCGACGACCAGTTGTTCTCCGCGTCGGAGCCGTTACGGCAATATGGCGTCGGCAACGTCCAGTTCGCGCCCGGTGCGCTCGCAACGTATCTCAGCCGTTTGCAGACGCAGTGTCCGGGCGCCGGCATCACCGCGCAAAACCTCGATCAGTTCCTCTCCGTCTCGACGACCTACAACGCGGCCCACGCGCTCGTTCGCGGGATCGAGCTCTCGGGCCGTCAGCGCTTCGCGAAGATCGCCTATCTCGACTACGGATACTTCATCGAGTCCTCGACCAAGACGGGCATCTCGAACGCGATCCTCGCGAGCAATCCGACCGTCGTCAACGGCGCGCAACTCGCGGGCGTTCCGCTGCACCAAGCGACGCTCTCGCTCGATGTCGCACCCGGGCGGTACGAATTTCATCTCGACAACTATTACGTCGGCAGCAATAACACGTACAATCGGCCCGCCTATTGGCACAGCAACGCCTTCGTGAGCCGGAAGTTCGGAAGCGGCACCCTCGTGACGCTCGGCGGCACGAACATCTTCAATCAAGCCGTGCAAGACTACGGCTACATCGGTTACGGGACCGCAGCGATCACGAACGCCGTCAGCGGCTCTACGCCGGCACCGAGTGAAGAGTTCGGCATCCCGCCCGCCCAACTGACGCTGACGCTGCAGCAGAAGATTTAAGGCGCACCGCGAACTGGCGCGTGTGAAGATTCTCGTCGTCGAAGACGACTTGCGACTTGCTGAAGTGCTGCGGCGCGGGCTCGCCGAGAGCGGCCACCACGTCGACGTCGAGCACGACGGCGCGCGCGGCCAATCGGCGGCTGCGGGCGGCTCGTACGATGCGGTCGTCCTCGACGTGATGCTGCCGCGCCGCGACGGCCTCAGCGTCGTGCGCGAACTGCGCAAACGTTCGATCCGCACGCCCGTGCTGCTGCTGACGTCGCGCGATACGGTCGACGACACGATCGCGGGCCTCGATGCGGGCGCCGACGACTACCTGCGCAAACCGTTCGTCTTCGCCGAACTCGACGCGAGGCTGCGCTCGATCACGCGGCGCATCGAAACGCCGCCGCATAGAGCGTTGCAGAGCGGCGACCTTCGGCTCGACCTCGCCACGCGTACCGTTACCCGTGGCGAAATGCCGATCGTGCTGACCGCGCGCGAGACCGCGTTCCTCGAGTTCTTCATGATCAACGAGAGCCTGCTGCTGACGCGCCCGATGATCGAGAACGCGCTCTGGGAACCGGGCCGCGATACGGAGTCGAACATCATCGAAGTCTACGTCCGCCGCCTGCGCGCCAAACTCTCACCGAGCGGCGAGCCCGCGCTGATCCATACGGTACGCGGCGCGGGCTATCGTTTCGGCGCGAGCGTTACCCATCCTCAGCCCTAACACCCTACGTGGCCGGCTCGGCCTAGGCTACGCGGCCGCCTTGCTCGTCGGCTTGATCGTCTTCGCCGCGATCGCGATCTTCATCGTGCGCGGCGCGCAGCGCGCATCGCTCGACGATCAGCTGCAGGCCACGGCCGACGCCGTAAGGATCGTCGGCGACGTCGAAGGCGACGATCTCGTGGTAGACGCGAAGGACCGCCGGCAATTCCTGACCATCGTCGGCGCCCGCGCGCAAAGCGCGATCGTCGCGCGCGACGGTACGATCCTCGTAAGCACCGACGACCGCGTCGCGCGGACGCTCGTCACGCGCATCGGGGTGTTTGGCGAAAACGGGTTCTCCGACGTGCGCATCGCAGATGCGACGCTACGGCTCTTCGATACGCCGATCCGCAGTGGCGCAACGCGCATCGGCGAGACCCTCGCATGGCGCGATCTCGACGTCGTCGACGACGTCGACGAGCGCGTCGCCGAAGCGTTTGCCGTCGTGATTCCGATCGTCGTTTTGCTCGCGCTCCTTGCGGGCACGGCGATCGCGCGCAGCGGCCTCGAGCCGCTCGAACGTATCGCGCGGCTCGCGTCGGAGATCGAAGCGCAAGATCTCTCGCGACGGATCGCGTTGCCGGCGCGGTCCGACGAACTCGGCCGTCTCGCGGCCACCTTCGATCGCATGCTCGACCGGCTGCAATCGGCCTTCGATCGCGAACGCCGCTTCACGAGCGACGCGTCGCACGAACTGCGCGCTCCGCTGTCGGTGATCCGCGCCGAGGCGGACCTCGCGCTCCGCCACGAGCGCGAACCGAGCGAATATCGCCGCGCACTCGAAACGATTGCCGCCGAATCCGACGCTCTCGAAGCCCTCACGCGCGACCTGCTCGCGGCCGCGCGCCACGGCACGGGGACCGAAGACGTCCGCGAACCGGTCGACTTGGCAGAAATCGCTACCGCCGTTGCGAGCCGCCTCGGCGCAATCG